>CAJOLJ010000002.1 GCA_905235445.1 uncultured Bacteroidales bacterium | reverse complement strand
TGAAGTTCGAGAGGGCCCGCAGCTTCGGGGCGGAGAACATCTGCAAGACCGTCGTGAAGGAACTCAAGCTGGAAGAGTTCCTTGGCAGCCTCCCCGGCTGGGACATCAAATCCGTACGCCTCGCCCTTGTCCAGGTAATCGCAAGGGCGGTCCACCCCGCCTCGGAGCTTGGGACGGTGAATTGGCTTCTGGAGAACTCCTCCCTGCTGGAGATGTTCCATCTCGAGGCCGGGGACCTCACGAAGGACAAGCTCTACGATAGCGCATTGAGGCTGGAAGAGGTGAGAGATGGCCTGGACAGTCACCTCACTGAGATCAGCCGCAACATCTTCGAGGAGGACCAGCGGGAACGGATATACATCCTGGACTGCACGAACATCCATTTCGAGGGCCGCTACCGGAAATCCAAGAAATTGAAGCACGGGCGGAACAAGCAGAAGCGCAACGACTGCAAGCAGATATGCATCTGCCTGGTGGTCAACCACCACGGGATGATCTAGAAGATGAAAGTGTTCGAGGGCAACGTGCAGGACGTGAGCACGCTGCAGGACATAATCGGCACGTTGGACGGTGATGTGTTCAAGGCGGAGGATGGGTGCGTGTTCAATGGCCTTGACCCCCTCACCATGAAGAAGAGGGTGGTCATAATAGACGCGGGCTTCTACAGCGAGGAGAACTTCAAGGATTCTCTCCGAGTGATCGCAGCATAGCTGACTAACATAAGTTTGATATTCAAGCATCAACTTGGGTATTGGTAGAGGAAAAACTGTTCCTCTATGGTTTGTCATGTCCTCCTCGCTTACAATGCTGGGAGAACTGGGCTCAAAGGTATCTTCCGATGCCATTGAATCGTATACTATAACAACTTTCGTCCTCCGTTAGATGAATACGGCCTCAACAGCCCTCCATCTTACACAGGAGGGCATCACGTAAAATAAGTTTTTAGAACAGACTCATACAATTATAAGGGGAAGATGCTGTAACGACAAGAAGGATGCAGCCACGACAATGTCGTCAACACAGGCAAGATAAGGCACCAGAAAAGGTCGATACTACCGGTCCTGCCTCCAAATGCGGGACCTAGCTACAAACGACCCGACAATTTGGGCTAATAATTGATTTCCTTGTAGCTGACAAGTTCGGTTTGGACCACATAGTCAATCATAGATACAGTTTACTAATTGGCCAAGAGTATGACAATTTCCATGGCGGTGGCCAAATAACGATATTATATTTGGCCAAAACAAACGTATTTTATACTTTTGTGGCCAAACAACGATATTATGATTGGACGTAAAAGAGAATTTGAACTCCTCCAAGAGGCTACTGAGAAACCCCGGGCACAGTTTATTACGATTTATGGCCGGCGGCGCGTAGGAAAGACTTTTCTTGTGAATGAGTTTTTTCAGAACCAATATACCTTCAAGCATACAGCAGTGTCTCCTTTTGACGACAAGAAAAAGAAGTATAAGCGGAATATAATGAGGCTTCAACTCCAAGAGTTTCATTTTTCGCTTCGAAACTATGGGCTTTCACCCGAAGAACCAGTTCCCACAAACTGGTCTGCTGCCTTTCATCTTCTACAGAGTCTGCTGGAGAGTAAGGATAATGGCAACAGTCAGGTCATTTTCATAGATGAGTTGCCGTGGTTGGATACACCCCGCTCAAATTTCCTGTCGGCATTTGAGCATTTTGCCAATGACTGGGTATTGGCCCGAAAGAATGCAAGGCTGGTCGTGTGCGGCAGCGCCACGTCGTGGATTCTTGACAAACTCTTGAACAATCGAGGCGGCCTGTACGGAAGGGTAACTCTTCCCATGTATATTGAGCCGTTCACACTGAAAGAGTGCCGGGAGTTTTTCCGTGAAGGCGGATATGCGATGGATGAATACGACATCGTCCAGGCATATATGGCATTCGGCGGCATTCCTTATTATCTGGACCTTTTCAGCAGGGGGCTAAGCGTTCCTCAGAATTTCGATGCCATCCTCTACGGCAGGAAAGCGCCGCTACGCGACGAGTTTGACAAACTCTTTTCTTCTCAGTTTGCCAATCCGGATGAATTGCAGAAGATTGTGACAATTCTCGCAGGGAAAAGAACAGGTTATACACGGGAAGAAATCGCATCCAAGGGAGGCTTTACCTCTGGCGGTGGTCTCACAAGACTACTGAAGGCACTGACCAACAGTGCTTTGATTACACCCTATGTCCCGTTTGGAGAAGAACTGACAAAATACAGACTCACTGATCCTTTCTGCGTGTTTTTCCTTAAGCACGTAAAAGACAATCAGAATGCAACAACCTACTGGCAGTCATTTTACAACTCTCCGGCAGCATCTTCCTGGGCTGGGCACGCCTTTGAAGACGTATGTTTTGCGCACATCCGACAAATCAAAAGAGCTTTGGGTATAGGAGATGTCACTACACGTGAATCATCCTGGATTGTTCCCGGTACAGAAAACGTAAGGGGGATGCAGATCGACCTCGTTATCGACCGTGACGACCGCAAAGTATGCCTTTGCGAGATAAAATTCCGGCAGGGCCCTTTTGCTGTCGACCACAATTATGCCATCAAGATTCAGGATCGGATAAACCGTACGATGGAAATCACCAAGCACAAAAAGCCTGTCATCTCGGTATTGATTACTACCTACGGCATTCACCATAATGAGTATGCTGGAAAGTTCCAGAAAGTCGTAACGATGGACGAACTCTTTGAATAGCATTGCTACATGGGTGAAAGAAATTTCAGACACATATCCAGACCCCGCTTTAGAAGATGACACAAAAGAGGGAGAGGCTCCTGTCGCACATCCTCCACGGCATTCTTAAGGATGGGGGTCGGATCAGCTGCGGCGACTTCATTGGCAAGTCCGTGGCTTCAAGCGTCCTGTGCGGGGTGCCCATCAAAAGACTGGACAGCGACACGGCATTCTTCATGATGATGGGGGACGAGGGGGTCCGCACCAAGTTCTTCAGGGCTTTTGTGCGGGAGATGCGCAGGCGTGACAAATCGTTCGGCCACTGCTGCTTTGTGGACACGACCCCCTGCCCGCCTCCGGGATGCTAGGAGAGTAAACAGCGGTCCTTGCTTAAGTAATTCACATTCAGTTCTCACACAAGTGGGAACTTTTTTCGTTTTCCGCAGCCGGAATCTTCTCCGGGCCAGCTGTATTCGGAGTGCATGTGGCCCAGGTGAACTGTTACGTCTGCGTCCCCGCCCTCCCGTAAGCCTCCCGGTCGTGACACCCCTCCGCCTCAAAGGCTCCCGTCCCATGCCCTCCCCACCATGGTGGCAGGTGATGACCCAGGGAAGAGGACTGGCTGTCACCTGTAGCGCTACGGAAACCACCCAGGTCGGATTCTTTTAAAATTCAGCAATACTCTTTCACTATTTCATCAAAGACTTCGTATCGGCTGTGAAGCCTTTGGAGAAACATTTATCGAAAGTTAAATTTGTATATGTCCGATCTACGCACCGGACCCCTGAACAGACAAACATCATTGAGATTTCAGTCATGAAACTTTGGAAAACACTTCTTGTTACAGTGGTCTCTTCCCTTGCCTCACCCCTCTTCATGAGCGCTGCACCGAAAGATGGACCCAAGACTTTCTGCAACCCCCTCGATGTCCTTATCGGAAACGAACGTTCCTACAGGGGCGGGGAGCCGGTTGTCCTTATCTACGAGGATGACTATTACCTTTTCGTATCCCACCGCAAGGGTTACTGGTATTCTCCCGATTTCAGGAACTGGACTTATGTCGATGCCCCAGGTTATCCGGGCGGGGTGGTTTCCGTGGTAGTGAAGGACGGTATCCTGTACGGCTGCTCGATGAACAACAAGAATGTCTACAAGTCGGAGGATCCAAAGAGCGGGAAGTGGGAACGGGTCGCGCAGCTCGACAGTGACCGTTACGGTGATGCCAACCTGTTCGTGGATGATGACGGCAGGGTCTATCTGTACTACGGATGGTCCCAGATTATGCCGTTCAAGGTGGTTGAACTGGATCCCGTGACTTTCAAGGAAATCGCAGGTCCCAACATCTGCTTCTTCGGTGACAGCAAGAACCATGGCTTCGAAGCCCGTCACAATACAGATGTCATCTATTCCATCTTCGGCGGAAGGAGAGAGTACTATCCGGAGGAGTTCCCTTGGATTGAAGGCCCTTGGATGACCAAGCACAACGGGAAGTATTACCTGCAGTATGCCGCAATCGGGCTTGAGCTCCTCTCGTATTCCCACGGAGTGTACGTCTCCGACAGTCCCATGGGCCCCTTCACTTACTCCCAGCATAATCCCCTTACTTTCAAGACAACGGGATTCCAGGTGGGGGCGGGGCACGGCAGCACCTTCCATGACAAGGACGGCAACCTATGGACCATCTGCATGATTCCCGCCAGCTATGGCGGGGCAGGCCGTGGATCGGAACTGGCCATCTACCCTACGGCAGTCGATTCCGACGGAGTCATGCATTCCAACACTGCCTTCGGCGACTATCCCCAGTACTATCCCGGCATTAAGAAGAACCCTGTCGAGGAGAACTACACACCGTGGCGCCTTCTCTCCAAGGACAAGAAGACCACAGTGTCTTCCAGCATGGACGCACACCCGGCATCCTATGCCCTGGACGAGAACTTCAAGACTTGCTGGAGTGCCGCTTCGGGCAGTCCCGGAGAGTTCTTCCAGGTTGACCTGGGTGCTAAAGCTTCCATTTACGCCATCCAGCTGAACTTCGACCACATCGGCTCCAAGGCGCAGCCCCAGCAGCGTTTCGGTGAACCTGTACGGCATCCGGACCGCTATCAGTGCTATAAGGTGGAGGTGTCCAAGGACGGCAAGAAGTGGAAGACCATAATTGACAAGAGTGACAACAAACTCGACCTGCATCACGACTACAATGAGCTTTCCTCTCCCGTTGATGCCCGCTATGTCAAGGTGACCAATGTGTTCACTCATGACGAGGCCAACTTCTCGATAAAGGATCTGCGCATTTTCGGCAACCCCGGTGTCGCAAAGGATGTCGAGGTAACCGACCTTATGGCTGTGCGCAACCCCAAGGACCGCAGGGAGGCCACGCTCCTGTGGACCCCGGTGGAGAATGCGGACGGTTACATCATCCGTTACGGAATACAGAAGGACAAGCTCTACAACAGCTACATTGTGTACGATACCAATACCTTCACAATCCGCAGCCTCAATACCGGGCCCGAGTACTTCTTCGAAGTCACGTCTTTCGACTGTGGCCTGGAGAGCAATATGGACCCTACCGAGGTCGTGAACGGTACGGGGGTGGAGATTGAGATTAGCAAAGTCGTTCCCGGCCAGAGGATGGCCTACGGCGGGGACGCCACCACCAGGCGGTTCATGATAAAGGAGGGAACCCGGGAGTACGAGTTCACGGGGATTGAGTGCGGTAACTGGGTCCTTCGCCACTCCTATGGCCCTGTCCTCTGGGCCGGGGAGCTCAAGGATGCGGACCTCATAGGAGAGGGCGTATCCATAACGGCGGACCTTACGGAACTCGGTGTCGGGACCGCTGTCACGGGTATGCTTCGCATGAAAGTGGTCAGGGGCAAGGACTGCGGCAAGGTCGTAGTCACTACCGATTACTTCAAGTAGCAGTCTTTATTCACCGAATCCTCCCGTCCCTTCGTGCCCGGACAAGGCTGGACATGGGGAGTATCAGGATGGAGCGAGGAATGATTTCACGTGGGCCATCCGGGCATAGGGTCCGGACTGAGTGCTCCGTGGTACCGTAATACGAATCCCCCTCCTTGGGCGTGGAGGCCATGTGGAGGGGGAGATTTGTGTCTCATTGCAATTGTTTGTCGCTCCTCTTCCAGTTATCTAGCTTTGTCATCAAAAAGCGAGATGCCATGCCCACGAGAACACTTCTGCAAGTACTGACTTTCCTGCTAATCGCAGCTTTCCTGACCTCGATGCTATTGGACCTTTACGAGGCGGTGAAGGTTGGTGGCGATTATGAAGACATGACTGAGGGGCGGAGGAGGACTTGGAAACGATTCCTCGTCTGTCTTGTTATATTTCTTGTTTTTTTTGTCATCAACATCCTCATAAACAGGAACAGGGGATCCCGGTCACTGCTCTTCACGATAACCCCTTCTTTCCATTTCCTGGGATGGTGGTAAGGACCGAGGGGGGAGTGACTACAGCGTCCTTTCTCTTTTTTTCACCCTCTTGGAGGAGGATATTGCCTTGGTGGGGCAGACAAGGCGGCAGAGGTGACAGCCTACGCAGCGGCTACCGTTTATCTTGGGCATCCTGTCCTCCCCGAAGATGATGGCCTGGTGCCCTCCGTCCTGGCAAGAGACATGGCACCTTCCGCAACCGATGCAGCGGTCCTTGTTGATAACAGGGAATACCACGGTGTCCCGGTCGAGGCCGCCTGCGAGGGTGAAGTTGGGCAGTTCCTCCCCGACCAGATCCTTCAGGGATGTTATACCCCTTTCCTTCATATAGTTCTGCAGGCCGCCCTTAAGGTCATCGATAATCCTGTATCCATATTCCATGACGGCGGTACATACCTGGACATTGCTGCAGCCGAGCTGGATGTAATCCAGGGCATCCCTCCAGGTCTCGATTCCGCCGATTCCGCTCAGCGGGAAGCCCCCAAGAAGGGGACTTGTCGCCATCTCGAGGATGTGGCGAAGGGCAATTGGCTTCACGGCCCGTCCCGAGTAACCGGACACTATCCTCTTCCCTGAGACCTCCGCCTCGGGATTCATGGTGACGGATTTGATGGTGTTGATTGCGGATATGGCAGTCGCCCCGCCTATGAATGCCGCCATGGCGGGCTGGTCCATGTGCATGATGTTGGGCGTCATCTTCGGGATGACCGGGATGGATACATGGGTTTTGACATAGGCGGTATACAGGGCGACGAGTTCCGGATTCTGTCCGATGTCGCTTCCAAGACCGCTCACCCTCATCTGGGGGCAGGAGAAGTTGAGTTCGACTGCATCGAGTCCGGCGTCCTGGGCTTTCTTGGCAAGGATTCCCCATTCCTCCTCGGTGCTTCCCATGATGGAGGCTATCACAATCTTTGTCGGGAACTCCTTTTTGAGGCGCTTAAGTATCTCGAAATCCTCATCGGCGGGATTTTCGCTCAGTTGCTCCATGTTGCGGAACCCGATGAACTCCCCGGGCCTTGTCCCGTTGTTCACGGTGTCAAAACGGGGAGACACCTCCCGGATGTCCTGGGTGGTAATGGTCTTATAGAACACGCCGGCCCATCCCGCCTTGAAGGCTCTAGCTATCATGTCATAGCCGGTGCATATGGCAGAGGAAGCGAGGAAGAAAGGATTCTCGCAGTGCATTCCGCAGAAATCAATTTCCAGGGAAGGCCCCTCCGAGGGGTCAATATAATCCCCGGTCGTCTGAGCCGTGGTGGCAGCGGCGATTTCCCGAAGACGCAAGGGAAGGTCATAGTGGATGCAGGCCTTCTCGGCCTTCTCAAGGTCCTGCTCGGAACACTCCCGGAAAAGCTTTCCGGCCAGGGACGGGTTCTGGAACCTAAGGGCGCGAACCGCTCTCGCTGGATCGGCACCGGTACAGGCCTTTGAGCAAGGGGCATCCTCGCAAAGCAGGCAACGCAGGGCTTCCTCTTCTATTCTGATCATGACGGGTAAAAAGGTTATTCTTGTTTTACGGTGTGATAATGTGTGGGTAAGGGGCTTGAAATACATGCCCCCACAAATATACCATTTCTTTTTTTCTTAGGCCATCCCTCAGTGAGATAAAACGCATTGCAGCCTTCTGAATCCATCTTTTTTTGAGACTTGCAATTGTTTGCAGGATGGTTTGGCACTGCGTAACTTTGCAAGTACCATGAAATGGACTTATACTTAAGATATTATTGAACCATTGAAACACACTGATATGATGGAGGCACTCACTTACCCTTCGGCCCGCCAGGTGGTCGTTTGCGGAGACATACACGGCTCCTTTATCTCCCTGGTGCACAAGGTCTGCATCCAGTACGGGATGAAGGACACCCTGGTCATAGTGGCAGGTGACTGCGGCTTCGGTTTCGGAAAGCAGGCCTATTATGAGGATATCATTTATAGGAAAGTGGCCAGGCGCCTGTCTGCGGCGAACAACTGGATTGTCATGTTGAGGGGCAACCATGATGACCCGAGTTATTTCAGGGAAAGTAAGATGTCCCACGGGAGGTTCAGGACAGTGCCGGACTACACCATAGTGCGCTCATGCGGCCATACCATACTGCTCGTGGGAGGAGCTACCAGCATAGACAGGAACTACCGCAAGAATGAGATGAAGAAGTCCCACCGGCCCCTGTACTGGCCGGACGAGGCCCCCTGCTACGATGCCGATGCACTTGCCGCCATCAAGGATAAGTACGAAGTGGATTCGGTGGTGACTCACACGGCCCCGTCCTTCTGCGAGAAGGATTCCCACGTGGGACTTCAGGAGTGGGCGATGTATGACAGCACTTTGATTGAGGACTGCAGGAGGGAAAGGGAAGTGATGGACCGTCTGTTCCGTACCCTGAAGGATGACGGGCACCCGCTGGGCAAATGGTTCTACGGACATTTCCACAGCAGCTGGTACTCTGTCATCCAGGACACCGCATTCAGCATGTTGGACATAATGGAACTGAAGGTCATGTGGGACGATGATTGTCATGAAAACAACTAAAGACCAAGATATTGATGATATGGAAGAATTTACTCTGACTTCCAGGTATGAAACATATTCCCTGGCGTCAGGCTTCGACCCCGGGAAAGTGTTCTTCACGTCGGACACTCATTTCCACCACCAAAACATAATAAAGTTCTGTGGCCGCCCTTTCAGGGATGCCGAGGACATGAACGAGGAACTTATCCGCCGCTGGAGGGAGAAGGTCCCCTCCGGCGGGGTGGTTTTCCATCTGGGGGATTTCGGTAGCGGAGGGGGCGCCCAGTGGACAAGCATACTGGACCGCCTCACCGGAAAGATTATCCTCATAGTGGGCAACCATGACCTCAAGTTCCTTCGTCAAAGCGTAATGGCCAGGTTCGGGGGTGTGGCTCAGCAGATGTCAATAAAGATAGGCTCTCAGGCAATATACCTCAATCACTATCCCTTCCTCTGCTACGGAGGGGCGTACAGGGATACCTGGCAGCTTTACGGCCATGTCCACAGCGGTCCCCTGTCAAAGACGGGGCTGGACCACCCAAGGCTCAAGATGCTTTTCCCCCTGCAGTATGACGTGGGAGTGGACAATAATGACTATGCCCCGATTTCTTTTTATGAACTGAAGGCAAAGATAGAAGAACAGGTCAGAGGGGCCCGGGGTGACTCCTCTTCCGGGGAAGGCATCGGAGAGGGAGCGCTTGCGTTCCTAAGTATTGAGGGGGTGCTCTGTCATTATGGAGGAGAGAGGTTTGTCGGGGCTAAAGAGATGCTGGGGTCCTTCTGCGAAAGGACCGGGGCCCGCATAGTCCTTCTTGGCTGCCCCCTGTCCTTGGAGGAAGCCAGGGCCATGCCCATCCTGTCGGGACTTCCCGTCATTGGTTGCACTCTTCCGTCCATGGGGGTCAAGGAGGCCATAGGGACTTTCCTCTCTTCCAGCGGGGGAGGAAGCCATCGCTACGTCACGTTCACTCCTTTCGATGTGGATGACTTCAGGGCCGTCAAGACTGATTCCGGGGTGGGACTGAGGAAGGAGGACATCGAAAAGGCCATATCACTTCTCAAGTAATCACCACATTCTATAGACTCTCAACAATCAATCATGGAACAGGTAAAACAGGTGATAGTCATGCGAAGCGACCTGGGCATGAGAAAGGGAAAGATGATAGCCCAGGGTGCCCATGCCTCGATGGGGGCCTTGCTTCGTTTCTTCGACATAACGAAAACTCCCTCCGTAGAGGAGGGTGGGGGCATTACGTCCTACAGCGTATCTTTCCAGGAGGACAGTGTCCTTGGACAGTGGCTGGGGGGTGTCTTCACGAAGATCTGCCTACGTGTCGACTCTGAGGAGGAACTTCTCTCTTTGGAGGCCAAGTGCCAGGAAGCGGGTATACCCTGCGCTCTCATAGTTGACTCCGGCCTCACTGAGTTCCATGGACACAGGACGGTGACATGCCTTGGAATCGGACCTTGGAACAGTGCCGAGATAGACAAGGTGACGGGGGATCTGAAACTCTTCTAGCTGCCGTGCGGGATACATACGGTTTTCCGTTCAAAAAAAAGGGGAGAGGAGGGGGCGTTTCCTGTCTGTTCCTTTTCTTTTGGGCAGTAGGTCTATTGGTTCTCCTACTGGAGTTTACGCAGTTCGGAACCTTTGCTTATGTGCTCGGATAGGACTTTTACGTTCTCGGGGGCTTTGTACCTGCAGGTGGAGGCACCGGACAGTTCCACCTTCATGGACTTGGTTACCTGTATCCTGGCGTTCGAGGCTCCCGATAATTTTATTGCATAGTCCCTTGTCGGGGCATCCTCTGCGTATAGGTACACGGCCCCGGAACCGTTGAACTTCACTTTCTTGTATTTTCCGCTTAGCCTGGCCTTGGCAGCTCCTGAGGCATCTATGCCGAGATAGTCAAGCTCGGTCACAAGGGATATGTCGGAGGAACCGCTCAGGTTCATGTCCGCCTCAAGGGAGTCAAGGCTGAGGGATGCCTTGCTTGATCCTGAACTACGGATGTGGGCAAAATCGAAAACGCCCACAAAGGATGGCATCTCGCTGGCCCCGGACATCCTGAGGTCCAGTTCTTCCCCGGTGATGCGCAGGTCCTTGATCTTGGAGGCTCCGCCCAGTTCCATGCGGAATGTCCCCGACGTCTTGAAATCATCCAGGCCCTTTAGCGAAGTGGCTCCCGAGAGGGTGAGATTGGAGATTGACGGCATCCTGACATAGGCCTTGACCCAGGTGTCCCCTTTTCGGAGAAGCCTCTGGACGGACTTGGGAAGACTCTCCATCCCGATGTACAGGACACCGTTGTGGACGTTGACTATCACATAGGGCTCAAGGAAAGAAGGAACCTCGAGCTCCACTTTGTAGCTTCCCTTGGAGAGGGCGACGTCATAGGCATATGAGATGTCGAGTCCCTTGAAGCCGCGGCAGTCATAGGACTTGGCGATGACTTGGTCGGGCCTTTCAGAAGCAAAGGAGAGGGGTGAACCAAGGAGCCCGCAAAGGACAAGGATAGGAATAAGCAGGGTAGTCAGGATGTTTTTCATTGCAAAGTGATTTGTTCCGTTCAAGTTACTGCAAAGACCATGCAGCATTTTTCCACCCCAGTGTTTTGGGGCAGCTTCCGTAATGCCCATTTCTGTTCACACTCACCGGTGGGACAGGAACGAAATCCGGGACGGGAAAAGGTTCAACCTTCCCGTCCCGGATTTCGGGACTTGCCCCTTGTGGCTGGATGCCTCCCGCCATTCTAGCAGCAATGTTCCGGAGAGAGGCCCTCTTAAATGCTGGCGAGGACTATTTCTTATGGAATTCGACCCTGCGGTTCTTTGCCCGGCCCTCCTCCGTGCTGTTGGTCTCGATTGGCTGGTGGGAGCCCTTGCCAACGGGGGTTAGGCGGGCTGAGGCGATGCCCTCTTCAACCAGAGCCGCCACTATGGCCTCGGCACGTTTTTGCGAGAGGGGGTCGTTCACGGAGTCTGACCCCGTGGCATCGCAGTGTCCCTGCACCTCGAATTCCAGCGAGGGGTTCTCCTGCATGAGTTTGGCAATGCGGGCAATTTCAACCTTTGATTCCGGCTTGAGGTCAGCCTTGCCAGTCTCGAAGGTGATGGCGTAGGTTACAATCTTCCCTTCGGATGTCAGGCGGTCATAGAGCGGAACCGCTCCTTTTGCCAAACGGACGTTGGAGACCGTACCGTACTTGCTGGCCCCATCGTGGGCGAACCACAAAGACTTCGGAGCCATGGCGATGGGAATGTTGATTATGCGCATGCCGTTAATGTAACCCTTGAAGGCTCGTTTGTTGAATGAAAAGGCAAAGTGGTTCCACTCTCCGGGGATGAGCGGATTGTCCTTGTCATTGTAGTCTGAGAGTCCCGGGTTCAGCCCCAAGTCCTTCCCACCATCAACAGTTGCTGAAGCATCCGGCTTCTGAAAATACCACTTAATCGTGGAAGACCCATCCTCCCGGTAATAGAAGGTTATCTCGCCGCATTCGTGGGAATTCCAGCCAATGAGTTCATCGTTTGCGAAAACGAGATTCAAGACGTCGTCACTTTCCCCTCCCTCGAGAGGCTCTTCCAGGAACAGGTCATATTCCAGCGTGAAGACATCGGGCAGGAATGCACGCTGCTCTTTCATTAAGGGGATGACAATTCCATGCCCGTCGTCGGTGAAGCCGAGCGCCTTGCGTGAGGCGAGGGACACGATTTCCGCATAACCCTCTATGAGGTCCCACCTCGAGGGGAACTCTCCCAACTTTTCATTGGCGAAATCATCCTCGAAGAAAATCTCGTCCCCCGGGACAAAATCGCTCTTGGCATAGGCGGTTGGCACTTCCTTCTTGGGAGCGGGCTTGGCCGAAGGCTCGGATAGAGGATTCTTGGCACCGCAGTCTTCGCAGAATTTACCGGTGTTCCCTTCCTTTCCGCACTCGGGACAGGTCCACCCCTCGGCGCTCCCCTTTACTTCCGTCTTGTTATCCGTCTTTTTGTCCTTGCCGTTTTTCTTTCCCAGCTTGCCGTCCAGGATATCGTTCATCCCTTTCTCTATCTTATTTCCGACATTGTTTTCGGCGGCATTCTTTGCCCTTTCTGCGAGCCTTCCAAGGATGCTCTGCGCACTTGCGGCACTGCCGCCTAGCAGCAGCAAAGCAACTACTAAATAACAGGTCCTTTTCATCATTGTCGTTTTTTAAAGAATTTTTTGTTCGATAGCCTTGCGTACCACTTCAGCGGAAGTGGATGCCTGGAATTTATCCAGTATCCTTTTCCTATACCATTTTACGGTCTCCGGCTTCAGGTCCATCTCTTTTGCGATATCGGGAGTCTTCGCCCCCTGGGCAATGAGACGGACGATGCTTAATTCCTGCGGTGTCAAAGTGGTCATTTCATAATCATTGGTTTTGCAAATTTCGCTCATTCCGAACTGAAAAACACCACGCAAAAGGGTGGTGAAACACCCCTTAAGGGTGGTAAATACTTAAAATTTAATAGGCAAATGATGTGCACAATGAGATTGTTGTTATTTTTGTGTCATGAGAAAAACACTTCTACTTATTTTCATACTCGGTGTCGAGGTCGCTGCCCTTGGATACAATGACCATAGGGGTCATAACGTTGATTCCCTCGAGAGGGCAGTGGCCAAGTGGACTCCAGACGCAATAGACAATGCTTCCGATGAGGAATTGATGGGACTGAACTTGGCCTATCGTGACCTTATGCTGGGTTACAGCGTTCTCAATCCGGAAAAGAGCATGTTCTACGCCAGGCAGGCACTGGAGATAAGCAGAAGGAAGAATTGGGTTTTCGCAAATGCGGATGCATACCGTTACATTGGCCAGCATTTCTATGCCAGGGAGAGTTTTGACAGTGCCCTGGTCTATTATCGTCTGTCGATGGAGTGCGTGGAGCAGATGGCCGGTGGAGCGGTTTCCCCAACCAGTCCGCAGGGTTACTCCCAACTGCAGATAGATGACCAACTCTCAGTCCTGTACGGATCCATCGGGAATGTCTACAACCTGATGGACTCCATTCCCAGGGCGATGGACTATTATTCCAAGGCTAGTGCGATTTTCGACAAGTACGGTTGGAACGAGAGCAATTCCATCCTGTTCTATAACATCGGTGAGACGTACGTTTCAGAGGGAGACATGAAGAAGGCCAGGGAAGCGTACCGCAAGTCCGAGGATTATGCCCTTGCCGCAGGAGATTCCCTCCTTACGGCGAATGCCCGAAAGGGTCTGGGACGCATGTACATGGAACAGGGGAAAACCAGCAGGGCACTCAGATATCTACAAGCCGCCGACGAGTACTATTCCGCCCACGGCAAGGAGGAACTTGAATTCACGAAGGAGAACTATGAATACATGTCCATCGTACTGGGACAGCAGCGTAGGATGCTGTCCTGGATGATAGCCACCCTCACTGTGCTGCTCCTAATGTCAGTGGCGGTGCTGATCCTGTCCCGCATGCTAAGGCGAACCCGCAAGGAACAAGCCGAAACGGCTGCCGTTATGGAAGAGACTATCCGGGAGATAAAGCCCACCACTCCTTGCGACATACAACTTTCCTCACGGGAGAGAGAGATTCTGGACCTCCTGTCCAAGGGCTATACCGCCCCTGACATAGCCCGGGCCCTAGGGCTTAGCAACGAGACCATCAGGTGGTACCGGAAGAAGATAATTGCAAAATTCGACGTGTCCAATACGGCCGAACTCATCTCTATGGCAAAAGACATGGGACTGCTGTAGCCATTGAATTCCACGACATTCACCATTCCACACCAGAAATAAGAAAGCCCGCAGGGGAGCACTTCCTCTGCGGGCGATTC
Organism: uncultured Bacteroidales bacterium; assembly: GCA_905235445.1. Classification (GTDB taxonomy): domain Bacteria; phylum Bacteroidota; class Bacteroidia; order Bacteroidales; family UBA932; genus Cryptobacteroides. The sequence goes on along the minus strand of CAJOLJ010000002.1, from coordinate 152,414 downwards.
CATTTAAGCTTAATCCGTGAATAATCCCCTTGGCATATGGAACGAAAGGATTATTTCACGCTGTGGGGCCTGCTTGTGTCAAAGCCCCTCCCGACCTAGCGGGATACCTTTGACTGAAGATAGGACTTGAAGAAACGTCCCTGCGTAGTCGGGGTGAAGTCCCAGTCGCTTATGAGCATGGGGGCCCAGGCCGTATCGAAGCACCAAACAGTGAAGGAAATGCCTTTCTTCTCGAAGTACTTCGTGATGTGCTCCCCGTAGATGTCGGTGGACATTACGGGGATGTGAGCCCCTGGCTCATCCTCCAGGCAGAACCCTATCTCGGTGCAGATGACGGGATAGGTGTCTGCGACATAGCCGAAATCCTTCTCCCACTGTCCTTCCCAAGGCTGCTCCCTCTTCATGGGATAGGGATGCGAGACGTAGGCCACGTTGGGACGGTCGATGGGCTCTGCGGCAACGGGGGTCAGGTCATAGGCCCAGTTGAAACCTGCGCACAGGCATATGGCTTTGGGGTTATGCTCCCTGATGACATCGATAATGCTTTCCAGCAGTTCCTTCCATTCACTCCATGTGCAGGAACCCAGTTCGGGACCCGAGACGGTGGGCTCGTTGAAAAGCTCATACAGGGCAACCGTAGGTTCGCCCCGGTAACGCTCAGCCACGGTGCTCCAGAACTTGAGGGTCTCCTCCAGAGTGGTATCGTACATGGGGGAAGTGTAACGTCCGTCCTTCAGGTTACCGATGGAGTGCCAGTCCATGATGACGTACAGACCGTGCTTCTTGGCCCATTCTATGCCCTGGTCCATGGCCAGGAAAGTTTCGTCCCAACCATAGGAGTTTATGTTGGAAGGGTGCACGGCGAAGCGCACCACATTGGCACCCCAGGCTGCAGCCTCTTCGAAATAGCGTTCGTTCCACTGTCCCTCCCGGACCAGCTTGACAGGATCCGAAAAACACAGTCCTCTGAAAATAAGTTCTTTCCCGTCAGGACCGATGAACTTGTTACCTTCAACTTTGACCCACGCTTCTCCCTTGGTGCAGGAAGACAGCAGGAAACATAGTAGGGCCCCGGCGATAATGAAATGCAGGATTCTTTTCATAGTGTTTGGTGATTGAATTTGATAAGGGGGAAAGGGGAATTTTTACTTGTTCATTTCCATATAGAGGTTCAAGAGGCCGAGGATGTCCCCTCTTAACTGGTCATCGCAAATATCCAGGTCCTTCAGGTTGAGCACACCCTCCATTAGAAGGGAAGTTACTTTGGAGAGGAGCATGTTGCCAGAGAGGGAATCGTAAGTTTTCCCAAGATGCTTGTCAAAACCGTTAATCGCCTTGTACAGTTCGAGATAGCGGGTATGATTGGGTTTGTCATCATCCGAAAGAGGCTTATCGACCAGTCGGGATACTTTGGAGATGAAAGCGGCGCATTCCCTGTCAAGGGCAAGGTCAAGTAGGGCGTGGGCTGCCTTTTTCTGGGATTTGGTGAGTTCTCTGGGCATGATGGCCATTCAGTTTTAAACGTGATGAGGTGCGTTGTCAGGAAGGGATGTCCCTGCTTTAGGCAAAGATAATGAATTGCGGGGAATTGGACAAACTCTCATTCAGATGATTCCCAAGTCTTTTGCCCTGGCCACCGCTTCGGTGGGGCTACTGGTGCCGAGTTGGAAATTAGGCCGCATCTTGTACCATTTGACATTCTGTTCGCAAAGGAACAGACGCCCAGCGATTTCCTTGTTGGTAAGACCCTTCGCCATAAGGGGGAGAAATTCCTTCTACCGGTCCGTGAGGGTGAGCAGTTCCCCCTGTGGGGAAACGGCCTTAGGCTGCGCACCTCCTTCCTGCTCTGCGGAATTCTCGCTTTCGCTCACTACCTCTCCAATCCATCCGGAGAAAGTTTAGCTTTCGGATTAATGGGATAACGTCCGCTCCCGTTGATGATTTGCATAAACCTTTGAAGTCTGCCTTCAGGACGAGAATCAGCATCAACAATTACTCCGACAGTCTTGTATTTGGCCGGGTTGGAGATGTAAAATGCAAGGGATTAAAAAACCTCATCCACGCTTCCTTGTGCGAAAATAGAAGGTCAGGGTAAATCTCGCTCTTTCATTATAGCTGTAATCGCAGCCTTGTCCATTTCTCCTTCTACGAAGAGGACTTTACTGTTGTCTAGCTCCATAGTATTATCTCAAGTCAATCTGCTTTTCTATGGCAAAGCGTATATATTCCGGGTCTGAGTAGTACTGAGGGACAATATCTCCATCTGAACGTGTGTCCAATCTAACAAGAAGCCCCTTTTCGGAGTTGTTTACTGCAGCGAAGCTCCTCAGACAGTCCATGCTATGGGTGGCAGCAAAGACTTGGATTTCCAAGTCTTTGACAAGAGAGAAGATCATTTCCCAGAGCTTCTTTTGTACACTGTAATGAAGCCCTGTATCAATCTCATCAACGAACAAAAAACCACCGGCAGGACAATTTAACAGAGAAAGAATAATCGGGGAGTGATGTGCAGCCTTCAGAACCAAGTCAGGTATTCGGGAATCAAAAGCCGGAGACGGAATCAAGTCCCGAGACACATATTGTAGCCGGGCTTTTGTTGGGAGCAATGATACATAAAGGACTCTCCCACAAAAAAGAATCCGGGAACGATTTTCTGTGGCAGGAAAAGCAGCGCCGGAAAATGAAGGACGACGAAGGTTTCACTGGACGGTATACGATCCTACTTGTCGGATAAAAATAACACCCACAGTTGGCTCTGCCGAACGACTCGTCAACTTTGTTGAATTATCGGTGAACTTCAGTACAAAGGAAGCCTAGCAAATCAAAAAACCGGATGCGGATGCGTGGAACCAGTACAATCCCGCTCGTCTCCATCCCCCCCTAATAGGGAGAATCCGTCGTTTCTGAAAGGAGAATAGCCTTCCCTTCCGCATCTACAGGCATAGCCCGTGGTTGTTTTTCACTTCGCTCATTACGAAGGAACTCTGTACAGCCCCGAGGCTGTCAATCTTCCCGAGGACGTTAATGAGGAAGTGATTGTAGTATTTCATGTCGGGGGCGTGTATTTTAAGGAGGTAGTCCCATTCCCCGGAAATGTTGTAGCACTCCGTGACTTCCGGGATGTCCTGTATCCTGGAAGTGAAGTCCTTCGCTATGTCGGTATTCATGCGGCTCAGTTTCACGCTGCAAAGGACCACGAACCCCTGGCCGAGTTTCTCCGCATCGAGGACGGCAGAATATCGCCTGATGTAGCCCTCGCTCTCCAGACGCCGGAGCCTCTCGTACACGGGGGAGGGGGAAAGGTGGACCTTGGCGGCAAGTTCCTTATTGGTTATGCGGGCATTGGCCTGAAGGATGCGCAGTATCTGCAGGTCTATGGCATCGATTGAGGAGCGGGAAGTTTCCATGATGTAATAAAAGTGTTCCTGCTGGCAGAGGATTTTACAGTGTTAAACAGAATAATCTTCTGCAAAAATAGGCAAAACTTGTGATTTTTACTAAAGTTTGCACTTTCTCTTGGAAGATATATCTGCAGAAGTGAACTTTGCAAGCAAATCTTACGAGTTATGAGCAGAAAACTTCACTTCGAGACCCTCCAACTTCACGTTGGACAGGAAAATGCAGACCCCGTGACAGATTCCAGGGCCGTGCCTATTTATCAGACATCATCTTATGTCTTCCATAACTGTGAGCATGCGGCTGCACGTTTCGGACTGACCGATGCCGGAAACATCTACGGAAGACTTACCAATACGACCCAGGAAGTATTCGAGAAGAGGATAGCCGCCCTGGAAGGTGGAGTCGGAGCCCTTGCCCTGGCATCGGGTGCGGCGGCAGTGACTTACGCTATCCTCAATATCACGGGAAGCGGGGACCATGTCGTGGCTGCCAAGACCATCTACGGCGGGACTTTCGACCTGCTGCAGCATACGCTAGTCCCTTACGGGGTAACCACAACCTTCGTGGACCCTTCCGACTTGTCCAATTTCGAGAAGGCGATCCGCCCTGAGACAAAGCTCCTTTTCATAGAGACTTTCGGAAATCCCAACGGCAACGTCATTGACGTGGATGCGGTGGCCGCCATCGCTCACAAGCATGGCATTCCGCTGATCGTTGACAATACTTTCGCCACCCCATACCTGTTCAGGCCGCTTGAGCATGGAGCGGACATTGTGGTGCATTCCGCGACGAAGTTCATCGGAGGACACGGGACCACCATCGGAGGTGTCATCGTGGACGGGGGCAAGTTCGACTGGAAGGCAAGCGGGAAGTTCCCTCGCCTGACAACCCCGGAGGCCAGCTATCACGGTATCGTGTTCGCGGATGCGGCAGGGCCTGCCGCCTACGTTACAAGGGTGAGGGCCATCCTCCTTCGTGACACAGGTGCTTCGATCAGCCCCATCAGCGCATTCATTTTCCTGCAGGGCCTCGAGTCCCTGTCCCTGAGGGTTGAGCGTCATGTCGAGAATGCCCTCAAGGTGGTCCAGTTCCTTTCTTCCCATCCCAAGGTGGAAAAGGTCAACCATCCTTCCCTTCCTTCCCACCCGGACCATGATATCTATACGAAGTACTTCCCGAATGGAGGTGGCTCCATCTTCACTTTCGAGATCAAGGGAGGAAAGGAGGAGGCTTTCCGCTTCATAGACTCTCTGGAGATCTTCTCGCTTCTGGCGAACGTCGCAGACGTAAAGAGCCTTGTCATCCATCCCGCCTCCACGACCCATTCCCAACTCACAGAGGAGGAACTCCTCGACCAGGGCATCAAGCAGAATACGATCCGCCTTTCCATCGGTACCGAGCACATAGATGACCTCATCTATGACCTGGGACAGGCTTTGGACAAGGTGTAGAAAAAAAGCCTGGACGTCACAACCAGGTATAGGCACAATAATCAGGGGGAGGGTCGGGAACCCTCCCTTTCCGCTTCCTTTACTGCCGGGGCCATAGTGCCTCGGCATTTTTATTGCATAAGTGAGGAAGGCAATTATGCCAAGGACCATTTCCCGCAAAATGAGGGGACGGATAAGATCAAGGAAACAGAAATGAAACAGTTGGCTCTAATAATCATAATGGGGATGCTGTCAATGGGTATCGGATTATCAGCAAACAAGGAAAGAGGTGATTCCCCCGATGTCCCGACGAAGGACGTCGCTCTGGTTCTTGCCAGCGGAGGAGCAAGGGGACTTGCCTACATCGGTGCTCGGTGCCATAGAGGAACTGGAGAGAAGGGGTTACAACATAACCTCGGTGAGCGGTTGCTCAATGGGCTCCCTTGTGGGCGGCATGTATGCCGCGGGGAAACTGGAGGAGTTCAAGCAGTTCCTCTATTCCATAGACAACATGCAGATCATTTCCATGATGGACCTTTCCATAAGCGCCAGCTACCTGGTCAAGGGAGAGAAGATTATGGAAGCCCTGGCAAGGATAGTCCCGGATGTCAATATCGAGGACCTGCCCATCCCTTTTGCCGCCGTTGCCACGGACCTGTATACCGGGGAGGAAGTCGTTTTCCGGGAAGGTAGCCTGCTGGACGCAATCAGGGCCTCCATCTCGGTGCCGTCCCTGTTCAAGCCGTACAAGATAGGTCACAGGACGCTCATTGACGGGGGCCTCACCAACACTTTCCCCCTGGACCTTGCCATCCGCAGTGGGCATGACATCCTGGTGGGCTTCGACGTGAATGACATAGATGCCGAGTCCATCAATGCCTACCTTTCGGAGCTTCATGAAATCAATGAGGACATGTCTCTGTACAGCAGGGACAATAAGATGGCCAGGGACAGCATCGTCACCGATACGACAATGACTCTCATTGACAAGATTGCCGAGGTCGGCAGTTCCAACAAGGTGTACCGCCAGGCAAGGAAGGAGGCTTCCGCAAGGCGGAGCGAACTTCAGTCCCACGGAAAGGAACTACGGGTCCCCGTAAATGCCGACGACAACTTCTACTCCATCCTCAAGAGGTCCATTTCCATTACCAACCATGTCATTGCAAACAAGATGATCGAGAAATGTCCGCCGGATGTCCTCGTGAGGATGGTGATGGATGAACCTAACGTCAAGATGGCTTACGCCAGGGCTAGGGAGATATCTGAGATAGGACGGGATTTGATGTCGAATGCCCTGGATGAGTATGAGGCAAGGACCTCTCACATGGATGAGGAAGAAGGTGTAATCGTCCAGGAGGAAGAGGACTGAAACGGCTTTTTCGGGAATTTGCCCCGCCACTGCTCCCCCGCAGCGACAGGAAAAGGGGGAAGAACAACAAAAGAGTGACACCCTCCCGGACGGGGGAAGGTGCCACATTGTTATTTGTGTGTGTAAAAGGAAGTTACTTCTTCTCGTAGGATGCCTTCACGAAGGGGGCTTCCTTCAGGTAATCGATACTCTCGCGGACGCTCTTTTTCACGTCAGGATAGCTGTAGCGTTCCACTTCCACGACTATGTTCTCCACCCCGGCGATGTCTGAGTTGCGGAAGATGGCGTCGAATCCGACCATTCCGCTTTGTCCGATCTCCTTCTCGTCCTTGATGTGAAGCAGGCGGAAGCGTCCGGGATACTTCTTGAAGTATTCCACCGGGCTTGCCTTGCCGATGACGGTCCAGTAGACGTCCATCTGGAAGAATACATACTGGGGATCCGTGTGCTCAAGGAGGTAATCGTACATCACCTGCTCGTCCACCTTCTCGAACTCATAGGCATGGTTGTGGTAACCGTAAAGTATGCCCGCGTCAGCGCATTTCTTGCCGACCGCATTGAGGTAATCGCAGTATAGCTGCAGGTCCTTCAGGCTCTTCTGGGGTCCCATCCAAGGGGTGACAATGTACTTCATGCCGGCAGCCTTGTGGTCCGCTATGGCTTTGTCCCACCACTGCAGTTTGGCGGAGAAGTCCCCGCTGGCAAACTCGGCATCACCCAGCGCATTTGTCACATGGGACGAAAGGACCCTCATTCCTGCGGCCTCCACGTCGGAGCGGAAAGCCTCGGGGTCCCTTCCGTAGAATTTGCCGTTGTCATAGCCTGCGGCCTCCACGGAGGTGAAACCCATCTGGGAGAGCTCCGTCAGGATGGCGGGATACTGCTCCCCGATAATCGACCTCAGGGAATACAGCTGCACAGAAATGTCCTTGGGTTCCATTTTCTCACTTGGCTTGCGCTCGCAGGATACCCCCACGAGAGCGAGTGCCGAAAGGGCGATGAGTATGAATTTTTTCATAGTTGGGCTCGCTCTCAGTCAAGGATCTTGATCCTTATGTTACGGTACCAGACATCGTCGCCATGGTCCTGGAACCCGATGTAACCCTCGTGGTTCTCGCCACCGCAGTTGTTCAGCAGTGCGAAAGCCAGGGGCCACTTCTCCTCGCTGAACTTGGAGTTCTGCAGCATCTGGGTCCACTGAGGGGTCCACAGGTGATATTCGAGGACGTTCTCGCCATTCTGGCCATGAACGACGGTTCCCTTGTAGACCATGATGGAACCCTGGTTCCACTCACCGAAAGGTTTCTGGTTCTGGGGAACTGCGGGAATCATGTCATAGAGGGATGCGGACTGACGGTTGCCGTCCTTGCCGAGCTTGGCGTCGGGATGGTTGGCGTTGTCGAGGACCTGGTACTCGGGGCAGGAGATGTAGATGGGCTCATACTGCTCCTCGCCTTTGTCGTTCTTGGTCGTGACTTCCTGTGCGAGGTAGAACACGCCGGAGTTGCCGCCCTTGGAAACCTTCCACTCGAACTGAAGCTCGAAGTTCTTGAAGGGGGCGGTGAAGATGATATCCCCGCCTTCTCCTGTCTGGGCTTCTCCTCCGCCGCTGCCGTTGAACTTGATGCAACCGTCCTCGATGATCCACCTTGAACCTACGGCATCCTTGCCGTATCCTCTCCAGCCGTTGAAGGTCTTTCCGTCGAAGAGCACGATGTATCCGTCCTTGTCAACGGGAAGCTTGCTTATGTCGGTGACGGCCTTCTTCACAACCGTGTACTCGGGCACACCGCCGCCCTCGGCTTTTTTCTTATTGCCATTGTTTCCGCAGGAAACGCATACCATGGCTGCGGCCAGAGTGATGGCCAGTACGTAAATGATTCTTTTCATTTTCCTTTGCAAATTAACTTATGTTCATTTTAATAAGGGAGTTCAGGAAGAACCCAGCCATCGCGGAACACCGGCTTGATGAGATTCCTGGCGAACTCATTGGCATCGACGGGATCTGTGTAGACGTTCTCGAATGTGGGGTGACCGTCCGTGATTGAGAATCCGTCATGGATCATGGTGCGGATGGTGGCACCTGCGGGGATGTTGGTGAACTTCATGTTCTTTCCGTCCCACTCAAGTTCCTGGTTGAGGCCCTGCAGACGCACTGCGACCACCCCCATGGCAACCATCTCGTTGAAAGGACCTGCCTCGGCGAAGTCGGATGCGGCGGGGACCCTCACGGAAGGATCCTCCTTGCAGGCACGGACCCAGTCCTGCTGGTGGTTGAGGGTGATCTTGCGGTGGATGGAAGGGACAACGGGTTTCCTGCCGGAGAGCAGGTACGGGTTGACGCCGTAGCATCCGCAGATGAGGATGTCCTTGGTCCCATAGAATACGAGGGCTCCGCCGGAGTCATTGAGGCTCTTGCCGATAGCCAGTCCCTCGGGACGGTCGGGAAGGATGCCGCCGTCGTACCAGTTCACCACCAGTTCCGGCATTGCGACCTTTGGCATGTTGTCCCTGGCGGGGAAGACATAACGGATCTTCTGGGCATTGGGGCAGGACTCGGTGAGAAGTGCGGTGCTGCTGCCCTGGATCTTGGTGGGATAGGTGAGCTTGAGGGCCTTGAAGGCGGGATGGAGGATGTGGCAGGCCATGTCGCCGAGGGCACCGGTCCCGAAGTCCCACCATCCCCTGAAGTTCCAAGGGGTATAGATGGAGTTGTACGGACGGTAGGGGGCGGGGCCAAGGAAGCCATCCCAGTTCAGGGTCTTGGGGACCTTCTCCTCCTTTGCGGGCCTTTCCAGTCCCTGGGGCCAGATGGGGCGGTCAGTGAATGCGTCGACCCTGGTCACTTCTCCGATTTCCCCGTTCCAGATCCAGTCGCAGATCTGCCTGACACCCTCGCCGGATGCACCCTGGTTGCCCATCTGGGTGGCTACCTTGTACTTGGCTGCGAGCTGGGTCAGCAGGCGGGACTCATAAACGGTCCTGGTGAGGGGTTTCTCAACATAGACATGCTTCCCGGCCTTGATGGCCTCGGCTGCTATGATGGCATGGGTATGGTCGGCTGTTGCCACCACCACTGCATCGCACTGGTCGAGCATCTCGCTGAACATGACCCTGTAGTCATTGTACTTCTTGGCCTGGGGATAGCGTTTGAAGACATGGTCTGCGTATTTCCAGTCCACGTCGCACAGACCGATGATTTCCTCGGTCTCCAGTTCACGCAGAACGCTTGCGCCTCTTCCTCCGATTCCAACTCCGAGGATCTTAAGTTTGCGGTCAAGCGGTGCGGGAGGAGGTGTTGCCTTGTCGGAAGAGTCATTGGCGAAAAGGGCTTCCGAACCCATTGCCAGCCCAAGGGCTGCAGCAGTTCCCGTCTTAAGGAACGTGCGTCTTGATAAATCTTTTCCCATATGTATAGTTTAGTGTTGTGTACGAAGCGGGAGTGTGTGGGGGGGGTCCTGGTTGGAGGGGAACCGAGGTCAAATTTAAAAATAAGATTCCCCTCAAGCAATACCTGTTTGCATTTTTTGAGGGGATACTTTGTTGAATCACATGCCTAAGGTGTATGACGGCGCGCATAATCAGCGCAGAATAAGGCTTCCTACAAGTAAAAAATGAAAAGGGAGACCCCCGGAGGAGTCTCCCGTATGACGGAAGAGAGAGTCTCTAGTAGAGGTCCTCTTTTGTTACAAGGTCGCACACTAGGTCCACAAGGGCGGGAATGACGCTCTCCATGTACTTCTTCCCTTTCTCGGGAGTGGACTTAAGGGGATTTCCGACACCCGTGTCCTCGGATACCTTGGACCAGTCCCTCGGTATCCATCCGACCTTCCGGTTCAGGCCCTCGACCGAGAAAGACTTTGCCTTGCCTTCCCCGGCAAGGTCCATTCTGACGAGTGAGGGATAGTAATGCATCATCACGGATGTTTCCTGTTCCCCGGCATGGTCATCGACACTTTCCTCGAAAGCAACGCTCCTGGGGATGAATGCGTACCAGTCGCTCTGGCAGATGGTGACGTCAGGATACTTCACAGCAAGGTCCCGGATCATTCCCTTGAAGGAGTTGCCGCCGTGGCCGTTTATTATGAGAATCTTCTTTATTCCCTGGCGGCGAAGGGACTCTGTGATGTCCGTAAGAATCGCTGTCTGGGTTGCCTGGGTAGTGTGGATACAGAAAGGAAGGATGCCCTGGCCGGGATTCTGGGACCCGAAGGGAACCCCGGGGAGAACCACCGCGCCGATGCCTTTTTCCTGTGCCTTCTCGGCTACCTCGAAGGCTATGGCCTGGGAGAGGAGGACATCGGTGCAGTAGGGGAGATGGTAGTTGTGGGGTTCGGTGGCACCCCAGGGGATTATCGCCATGTCATAGCGGGGCATCGCCTTGACTTCACCCCAGGTGGCTGTCGTTATGTCTGTTTTGGAGTACATTTCAAGTCGGGGGAATTACTCGTCATGAAAACGATAACCGGCGTTTTCGACCGCTGTTTTCATGGCGAGGGGGCTTACCTTATTTTCGTCATACTGTACCTTTACATTTCTTTCAGCGGGATTTGCCTCGGCTGCGATTACCCCCTCAAGTGAGAGAAGCGCCTTCTCGACCCTGGCCTTGCAATGGCCGCAGGCCATGCCGGATACTTCAAAAGTCTTACTTACCATATTTCTGTGAGATTGGTGTTGATTGCTGTATGTGAGAAGGAAGAAGTCCTGCCTCCTTCCACCTTTCGTCACTATGCAAGAATTATACCCGCATGGTCTTATCTGGGGGTGTACGGAGGGTTTTTCTGAGTGTCGGAAAGTGAACGAATCCTGTCCATTCCCAAAACGCCCTTAAATCGACGGAAAAGAACTTTGAGGCCCAAAGTATTTACCTCAAATATCCATTTGAAAATGTATCTTATATACTATAGAACAATTGTTTCAGTGTAAGAAAAGGTTCCTTTTATCAAATAAAATTATTATCTTTGCCTTGAACCCGATATGGCACAATGAACAGCGCCATACGGAGGTTCTTTATTTGATTTAATACTTATAATTATGTCAAAGGTGTTTGAGAGCCAGGCCCAGAAGACCCTTGATTTGGTGGAAGGACTGAGGCGCAATATGTCAGAGGCACAGAAAATGGGGATCACTCCCGCCGAACTGGACCTCCTTGAAAAGGATGCCCGCAGCGCGGTGGTCAAAATCCAGGAAGTCGACGCCATCAGGGAAGAGGTCAGCTCCAAGCTTAAGGTGGCCAACGGAGAGCTGGCATCGGTCAAGGACAGAACCCAGGAACTGAAGAAGAGGGTGAAGGGCAGATATGCACCCGAACAGTGGACCCGGTTCGGGATTTCTGACAAGAGGTAGCGTAGAGCCATGCTGCCACCAGGTGGGGAATGAATCTGAATTCCCTCTCCCGACAAAAAGAGAATCGCCAGGTGCCCGTGGAGAGTAGCTTGGCGATTTTCCTGTTGTGACCCGCCCGTACAACGAGTTGCCGGACACTGTCACTTGGACAATGTCCGGTCTCCCAAATAACTAACCAAACTACTGAAACCTGTGTATTTTCACAGGAAAACCAATCAACTAATAGGGAAGTGCGCCATCATTGAACATCCAGTTGTCCCCATCCTCGAAACCGGGAGTCTGGGTAAGTACGCCCTCCGAAAGGGTGATTTCACTGTCGGCGAGCTTCCAGAAGCCACGTGTCTTGGCATAGCGCTGTTCGAGAGTGTTGCCGGGGATGTTCGCCCAGCCGGAGGCTATATCCTTGCTGCGGTCCCTGAGGAATGCACCGGTCTGATTGTCGGAAATGACTTTGCCGGCGGTGGAAGGATACCACCTGCGCAGGTCGGTCCAGCGGGTCCCCTCGAAGCAGAACTCGTAGCGACGCTCTTTCTGCAGCCTCTCCAGAGAGTAGCTTGAATAGGGTTTGAGACCTGCACGTTGACGTATCTGGTTCATCCCGGTAGTCGTCTCCTCCAGTTCGTCCAGCATCAGCAGAACGTCCGCATAGCGGATGAAGATGACATCGTTCCTGTTGTCGTATGCATTCGAATTGGTTCCCACGAATCCGTCGTATGCATAGAAGAAGTTATTGTACATCTTCGATTTCGAGGCATCGCTATAGCAGCCCATGACAGCATACTTCTTGTTATGGAACATGGTCTTTTCACGCTCGCTTGCATCCACTTTGTGGTTCGGGACTTCCACATACTGCCCTTTCATCCAGGGGATGCACTCATCGGCATCGTATACTGCCATTACCGAGCCCCAAAGACGGACATCCGTAACACCGTAGTCCGGGTCTTCCAGCCATTCTTTCACCATGTTGGAATTCACGGTCCCATTGCCGTAGCCTCGTCCGTAGGGGTAGGTGTTCACCGTAGGCTTCTTGTCCGGGAGGATTACGAAGTTAAGGTATTCCCCAAGACGGTTGTAGGCGGTCGCGTTCTTGGCGTTGTTGCGATAGAATATCATTGAGAAATGGCATCCCCAAACGGTCTCCTTGCTGCGGTTCCCGACCCAGTGGAGATTGTTGTTGCTGGCGTAAGTATCGAAGTCGGTACCGTAGGCGAAGCCGCTGGAGTATTCGTTGGTGCATGGCCAGATCTCCCTGGGATCCTTCTCCAGGCCGAACTTGGAGTTGTCGCGTACATCCTTCAGGTATGAGACGATGTCCGCCTTGCTTACACCGAACATGGAATCCTTGCCATAGAATCCGGTGTAGAACATCCATATGCGGGCAAGAGCGGCCTCGGCAGCGTATTTTGTGGCCCTTCCGCTATGACCGGCTTCCTGGCTGTATCCATACTTGGAAGGCATCAAGTTGATGGCTTCGAGAAGGTCGGTCGTGATGCTCTCGTAGATTTCATCCACGCTTGAGCGGGGAATGTTCACGGGTGCTGTGGAACTGAGCAGCGGGAAGGTCTCGAATTTCTCCGCCAGCTCCCAGTCCGCCCAGGCACGCAGGAAATGGGCCTGACCTATGAGGTAGTCCTTCTCCTCTTTGCTGCTGAATAGGCTTTCATCCATTTCGGGAATGGCCTCAAGGGCGTAGTTTGAGCGGAAGATCATCTCATAGGAATGCTTCCAGTTGGTTGAAGATTTCTCCGCACCGTCTTCCAGGAAGCGGTCGGTAGCCATACCGCCGTTGTTGGACCCGCCGAACATGTCGTCGCTTGCGACGATGTTCCGGTAGATATTGGACTCCTTCACATCGTAGTAGAAGGTCGGCATGACGGAATAGATGGAGGTTATGATCTCCTCGGCATCCGTCTGCGTTACGGGGAAATTGGACGTGTCATTCTTCTGGTAGTTTTCGGTATCCAGAAGGGAATCGATCTTGCTGCAACCTACAGTTGCCAGCACAAGGATTGCAAATATGCCGTAGATAATCTTTTTCATGATGGTTCCTCCTATTATTAGAATCCGATGCTCAATCCGAAGAGATAGACCTTCGGGGAAGGATAGTAACCGATGTCGATACCGGAAGCCCAGTCATAGCCGTAACCGTAGCCCACTTCCGGGTCCATTCCGTCGTACTTGGTGAAGCAGAACAGGTTCTGGCCGGACACATAAAGCCTGCAGGTCGTCATGGGAAGACGGGTGAAGAGCTTCTTGAAATCGTATCCGATGGTGATGTTGCGGATCTTGAAGTAATCGGCATCCTGGACCCAGATATCACCGACGTAGGCCTTGCAGTAGAAATTGCTGTGGGTACCGAAGGTGTAGCGCGGGAAACTGTTCGTCGAGCCCTCCGATGTCCAGAGGCGGTTCACGAAGTTGTTCGTGAAGTTGTCGTCCTCATGGTTCACGAAAGAACGGTAGCTCTGGAGGACTTGCTGTCCGAAGGCCCCGGATCCGCTGATGGAGAGGTCCAACCCTTTCCACTGCAGGCTGAGGTTCACGCCCAGGTTGTAGTCCGGATGGGGATTTCCGATTTCCACGACATCGTCATTGTCGAACTGACCGTCGCCATTCTGGTCTACCCAGATGACATCACCAGGTTTTGTGCCCTCGTATCCCTCCATGAACGGATAACCCTTGGCATTGTATGCGTCGATCTGGGCCTGGTTCTGGAAGATTCCTTCGCTGGCGATGCCGCTGAAGTATCCGATAGGCTTTCCGACGCGGGCTTCGAAGGCATTGTACTTGGCGAGGCTCTCCGAGATTACGCTCGTCCCGCCGTGGATGATACCGTCCGCATTGTTGATGGAGAGAACCTCATTGCGGTTGTGGGAACCGTTCACGCCGATGCTGTAGTATAAATCCCCGATGCGGTCATTCCAGCTCACCGAGAGTTCTACACCCTGGTTGCGGACCGATCCTCCGTTGATTGTCGGGGCTCCTGTCCCGTAGGTCGAGAGGACGGGGGCGTCAACCAGCCAGTCCTTGGTGTCCTTGCGATACCAGTCGAAGGAAACCCCGAGGCGGCTGCGGAGGAAGCGCGAGTCGAAGCCGAAGTCGGTCTGCTCAGTGGTCTCCCATGTCAGGTCCTCATTGGGGATGATATCGGGGAAGGCTCCTGTGGTACTGGAGGTGGCAGTGTGGGAGAAGTCGTAAGGAGCGTCAAGAGAAACTGTGGCGGCATACTGGAAGTTCTCGATGGAACAGTTTCCGTTGCGTCCCCAACTGGCTCTTATCTTGAAGTAGTCCATGCCGAATTGCTTCCAATCCAGCCAATCCTCGTTGGTCATGATCCAACCGGCGGATACGGATGGGAAGAAACCCCAGCGATGTCCGGAGGCGAAGTTGCTCGATCCGTCCTCACGGGCGATGAGGGTCAGCAGATAGGTGTCCCTGTAATTGTAGTTTGCACGTGCGAAGAATGAGAGGATGTTGTTGTAGGGGATGACATTCGATCCGCCGATGCTCACCATCTCACCGTCGATATCGGAGTTGCTGGAGGAAAGGTTGGCGGATTCCCAGGTCCCGAAATTGGTCTGTTTGCGGGAACCGTTTAAGCCCATGCCCCATGCCGTGCCTTCAATTGAAGTACCGACGAGGGCGTCGACATTATGCTCGCCGAATGCCCTCTTCCAGGAAAGGGTGTTCTCCCATGTCCAGTTGTTGGACAGGGAAGAGCTCTGGGAAACCTTGTCGTATTCCTCCTGCTTTGTCCCCGTCAGGAAATATGAAGGTGTGTAGGAACGGGTGAACTTGGCATAGAAATGCTGTCCGTATGCGCTGCGGAATTTCCAGTCCTGGGTGGGCATGAACTCCAGATAGACGTTGGCCTGAAGCCTGTAGGTCTTGCCTTCACGCTGACCGAGGGCGTTCTCCTCGAGAAGGTTGTAGGCATTCTCGGAGATTCTCCAGTTGTCGCGGACCTGGTCCTCGGCGGTGTAGAGGGAACCATCCTCGTTATATACGGGAAGAAGCGGTGTGTAGGCAAGGGCGGTATGTACGGTACTGCCGTAGATGTTGCCGGTTCCGACCTCATTGGAATCGTAGATGGACAGGACTGCGTTCTCCCCGACTTTGAGGATGTCGCGCCCCTCCTTGCGAAGGATGGAGAAGTCCGTGTTGGCCCTGACGGTGGAGCGGTCATAGTAGGTTTCCTTCGGATATCCCAATGTGCCTTCCGTGTAGGATTTTGAGTAACTGACGGAATAGCGGACGAGATCATTGCCGCCGTTCATTCCAACCACGTAGTTATTCTGGGGTGCGTGGTGGTTGATGGATTCCGCCATCCAGTCAGTGCCATCCCAGGTCCCGTTCTTGATTTTAGCATATTGTACGGGCATTAGCGTGGCGTAGTCGTAGTAGTTCTCGCCGGGTTGTATGGCTCCCTTCTCAATGTAGCTTTGGTTCACCAGTTCGATGTATTTGCTCGCACCGACCGAGTGCACTCCGTTCAGGTTGGCTTCCTGCAGGCCCCAGCTGGCATCGAAGGTGATGTTGACCTTGCTGTCTTTCTTTCCCTGGCGTGTGGTTATGAGAATGACTCCGTTTGCGGCACGGGCACCATAGATGGCTGCGGATGCCGCGTCCTTCAGGATGTCAATGCTCTCGATGTCGGCCGGGTTCAAGGAACTCAGCGATCCTCCGGCGACACCGTCTATAATGTATAGGGGAGAAGAGTTGCCGGTGGTTCCGATACCGCGGATGTTGATGGAATATCCGGACCATGGCTGACCGTTTGCTTGCACGATGTTCACGCCCGGGACCGAACTGTACAAGGCCCCGACAGCATTGGTCGTGTTCTGCTTCTGGATGAGGTCTCCGGAAACATTGATGGTAGAGCCGGTGAGCAGGCGCTTCCTCTGGGTGCCATAACCGATGACAACGGTCTCGTCCAGTTCAAGGGACGATTCCTGGAGGATAACGTCGTAGACGGTCTTGCCTGGTATCACCTGGAATCTCTGGCTATTGTAGCCAAGGGCTTCAACCTGGATGGTCGAACCTTCCGGGACGGAGAGAGCAAATTTGCCGTCATAGTCGGTGACGGTACCGGTTGTCGTCCCCTGGAGGGTGACCCCGGCCGCAACGAGGGGCTGTCCCGATGAATCTGTGACTGTCCCGGAAATCCCTATGTTCTGGGCTGTCACTGCCACGCAGGCTCCGAGAGCCAGCGCAAAGAGCAAGAGTTTCTTCATAAACATATTACAAATGAAGTTGTTTTTGGGGTTATCGTTGGTGGCAAAATTACTATGCTGCCCTCCTTTTGGTCGTGTCGATTGTTGTCTCGAAGTGTTTCAATTGTAATGGACAACAATTATTTTCCCAAAACGCAACAAATAAGTCAGTGGTGAGTGCGGAAATGTGACCTCGGTCATTTCTTCTTGGGTATGAAAAAGGCCGCCTGTCGGAGGGACTGGCGGCTTGTTTTCCATTGTGTAGGAATGAGGGTGAGGGAAAATCATTTCCTCTCGGATGGGGGTATCCCTCATTTTTGGGGGAAGAAGGGCCCCATTCGTGGCGGGCTAGCATATTACTGTTGCGCAGTTGTGGCGTTTTTCTTTTGATATTCACTTGGCAGCATGCCGAATTCATCCCGGAACTGCTTTGCGAAAAGTTTCGGGGAGTTGTATCCGACTTGATAGGCTATCTCCGAGACATACAGCTGACTCTTCAGTAGATACTGGGCTGCCCTCTTGAGTCGGATTATGCGGATGAACTCCAAAGGGGTCTTTCCTGTTATCGAGAGCAGTTTCTTGTACAGATGAGCCCGGTGCATGCCGAGCATCGAGGCGAGTTTCTCGACGGAGAAGGAAGGGTCGGCCATATTCTCCTCGGTCAGTGCTATGGCCTTTGACAGGAACTGTTCGTCCAGCGGAGTAATGGTGATCTCCGATGGATTCACTTCCAGTTTTTCACTGAACTGGCGCTTTGACTGAACCCTGGCTTCGAGCAACTTGCGGATTCGCAACCTCAGGATCTGCATGTGGAAGGGCTTCGTCACATAATCGTCGGCCCCCAGCTTCAGGCCCTGTATCTCATCCTCTGCCATTGCCTTGGCCGTAAGCAGTATGAATGGGATATGGGAAGTTTCCAAATTGGATTTGACGGAAGAGCAGAATGCCAGACCATCCATCCCCGCCATCATGATATCGGATATGATGATATCGATGTCTTCCTCCTGTTGGAGTATTTCGAGGCCTTCACGTCCATCTTTTGCGGTAAATACCTGGAATTCATCCGATAGTTGATCCTTGAGGAAATCCAGGAAATCAATGTTGTCCTCAACTAGGAGCAGCCTCTTCCCCTCCGGGGCAGGCCTGGGGACGGACTCCTGGACTTGGGCGTCATCGGCTTCCTCCACACTTCGGGCCTCCTTCCCGCGAAGGGGGATGGTGACCGTGAAAATGGCTCCCGTGGGGGTGTTGTCCGAGACGCTAATGGTTCCGTCATGCAGCCTCACGAATTCCCTCACTATGTGAAGTCCTATTCCGGAACCTATATACGTAGAGTTTTCGCTGTGGTACTGGTAGAAGCGTTCAAAAATCTCTTTCTTCTGGGCGTCCGGGATTCCCGGGCCGTTGTCCGCGACCGTTATCGTGAATGCCTCTTCGGTGGAGGAAACTTCCACCTTGACTGTGCCGTCCTTGGGGGAGAACTTAAAGGCATTGGACAGAAGGTTCATAAGTATTTTCGACAACTTATCCTTGTCGAAAGAGGTGGATATGTCCTGTGAGAGGGCGCTGAATTCAATTCGTTTCCCGGTATCGGTCCCGAACTGGGAGAATGAGGAGCAAATGTCAGCGGTGAACGGTACTATATTGCCGTATGAAAGATTGAGTCCCATGCTGTCGGCCTCCAGCTTCTGGAAATCCAGGATCTGGTTCACGAGGTTGAGGAGCCGGATGGCATTCCTGTACACGGGGCGCAGGAATGAGGATTCCTCCTTGTGCTTTTCATCGTTTAGATAGGTCTCCAGAGGGGTGATTATCAGCGAAAGCGGGGTACGGATATCATGGCTGATGTTTGTGAAGAAGCGCAGTTTCATATCATTGAGCTGGTGCTCCCGCTGAGCTTCCTGCTGTACAAGGGCCAGCTGATTCTTTTTCTTTTGCTGGTCCCAGAAATAATAGGCGATCAGGCTAATGAGCGACACTATCAACAATGCCGCCAGCCCTTTGGCCCAACCCCTCTGATACCACGGGCTGAGGATATCGATGACGAAGGGAATGACGGCCCCTGCCAGCCCTCCGTCCGGATTGCCATTGCTCACTTCCAGTTCGTAATGGCCGGGCGGGAGATGATTCAGCTCTATAATGTTACCTCTCACCGGCCTCCACACCGAATCCTTGTTCTTGAACCTATAGAGGATATTGGTGGCGAATGGGGAGGTGTAATTCTGCGCTGAGATGATCAGGGATAGGTCGTTTCGGTCATGACGGAGCTTCAGCCCTTGCTGAAGAATCGTCTGATTCACCCTATAATAATCATTGTAGATTTGATATGCGGCCACCGACAGAAGAGGGGGCTGCCGAAGGGGGCTGCGAGGCGGAAAGTCCGAAGGAGACAGCATTGAATAACCTGAGGATCCGCCGAAAAGAAGAGTCCCGTCACTCAGGCGCACGGCAGAACGCGGGTTCAGGGACCCGGACCGGTATTCCATGCTGCTGATTTGATACACGAAGGTGTGGAAAGTGTAACGTTGGTTCTGGGTGTCAAAATTGACAATGGCTTCAATCATGTGCTGCTCCGTCCCCAGCCAGATGTTCCTGTCCTCGTCCTCGACTATGCTCCGGATATTCTCATTTTCCAGTCCGGGGATGTGCATGATGGTATCCCGTACCGGATCGTAGATTTCCAATGGGAAGTCGCTTCTCGTACCCACCGCCCACAGCAGGGAACGGCTATCCTGGACGATGGAGGAGAAATAGCGGTTGGCGAAAGATTGGCCCGGGGA
The DNA here is from genome assembly GCA_905235445.1 of uncultured Bacteroidales bacterium. Classification (GTDB taxonomy): domain Bacteria; phylum Bacteroidota; class Bacteroidia; order Bacteroidales; family UBA932; genus Cryptobacteroides. The sequence continues at coordinate 132,877 of CAJOLJ010000002.1, read as the reverse complement.
CTTGGTCCCGGAAAGGGCTGTTGCCGCCTTCTTGTCCAGGGAGATGGACAGGATGCCGTCGGTGGTGGCGGCATATACTTCAGAGGGACCTTCCGCCAGCTGGTTGATCCAACGGTTCGAGCCCACGTCCACTTGGATTGGTTCCCCTTTCAGGTCTCCCGGGATCCAATACACGCCCTGGCCGGACATTCCGGCCCAGATATTCCCGCTTCGGTCCTCGACAACGTCCATGCAAGATGTGTTGTCCAGCATGTGGATTGTCTTGTTCCCCTCATGACAGTACAGGCCTCCCATATAGGTTCCGATCCAGCATCTTCCCTTGGAATCGAAAAACAGGGTGGTCACGGATGATTGGGAAAGGGATATGTCCGGAATGGTGAAAGCCCCTGTCCGGGGGTCCTGGCAGAATAGCCCCTGTCCGTCGGTCCCGAACCATATGGTCCCGTCAGGAGCCTGGGCGATGGCGCTGACATTCTCTTCCCGGCCGGATTCATACAGAGGCAGAATATGCCTGTATGGAGGGTCCATCCCTCCGGGCTGGCATACTGAGACTGAGGGGTTCACATAGCAGACCCACAGTGCCCCGTCTGTTCCTTCCCGGATGGACCTTATGTTATTGCTGAATATCGATCCGGACACAAAAGCGGAATGCTCGATGTGTTGGGACAGGGTTCCGTCCGGACGAAAAGAATAAATGCCGTCATGACCCGTGGCGACCAGGATATTGGATGAACGGCTCCTGAGGATGTCCATAACCGACACTGCCTCCATCACACACTCCTTCCGGTAGGACTCCGAGGGGAAGCGGTACAGTCCGTCACTTCCCACCCACACGTTCCCTTCGTCATCAAGGGCGAGCCAGATAAAGGTCCCGCTTATGAGCAGGCCGTGGGGGACGAAGTGTGCCTCATGGGGATTGTCCACGGAGGATACCACGATAAGTGAATCGGTAATCGCACAGAAACGGTCCCCGTCCGAATCGTACCGGAGAATCCTGGATTGAAGCTCGCACTGAAGTTGAGCTTTATCCTGGGAGGGATCTTTGCGGTACAGACGGTTCCCCCTGGAAATCCAAATGCCGTCCTTGGGGTCCACATGAATGCGCATCTGAGTCTCGGACGAGGTCTCGATGCCCCATCGGGCCAAAAAGGTTTCTACGTCCCGGGCCCGATTGGCGTCGGAGTCATAGACGAAGTAATTCCCGCCGCGGGTTTGGACCAGGAGGCGGGACCTGTCGAAAGCGCCTATGTCTATCACTCCACGCTGGAACTCCTCCGGGTAGAGTTCGTAGTGTATTTCCTGCTGGAAATCACCATGGCGGAACAAGCCCCTGTTTGTCCCGAACCATACGCGTCCCTCATTGTCCGGGAAAATGGCACGCACATCGTCCTGTGCCGCATGGATATGGTGAAACCACCGATACTCTTGTCCGGCAAGTAGGGAAGGGAAGAATAAAAGGATGGGGAACAGGATTGATAAACACCTTTTCATGGGCTTCACTTTGCTTTCCACAAAGGTAAGACAAATGTGAAAGCGTTTGGCTCCTCCCCGGGAAGAAAACGATACTGCAATGTTGTCAAAGGGGTAATGAAATGTGGTAAGGGGCGGGGGAGGGATTGGGGTGCGTTTTCAAATCCCGGACTCATCCCCCGTAAAAAGAGAATCGCCAAGTGCCCGGTGTGAGCAACTTGGCGATTTCTTTCTGTGATTCGCCCTGGGCGGAATCGTCTACTTTTCGTTCAGGACATCGGCACTCTTGCGGAAGCGCTCGAGATCCTCGTCGGAGAGATGGTAGTTCTGCATTTCCCCGGAGAAATAGCTGTCGTAGGCACCCATGTCAACGAAGCCGTGGCCTGAGAGGTTGAAGAGGATGGTCTTCTTCTCACCGCTCTCCTTGCACTTGAGGGCCTCGGTGATGGTTGCTGCGATGGCATGACAGGACTCGGGTGCGGGGATGATGCCTTCGGACTGAGCGAAGAGGACACCGGCCTTGAAGGAATCCAGCTGCTCGATGTCAACGGCCTCCATCAGTCCGTCCTTCATGAGCTGGGAGAGGATGACGCCTGCACCGTGATACCTGAGGCCTCCTGCATGGATGGCTGCGGGCTTGAAGGTGTGGCCAAGGGTGTACATCGGGAGAAGGGGAGTCATACCAGCCTCGTCACCGAAGTCATACTCGAACTCTCCGCGGGTGAGTTTCGGGCAGGAATAAGGCTCTGCTGCGATGAAGCGGATGTTCTTGCCTTCCTGGATCTTGTGCCTCATGAAGGGGAATGCGATGCCTGAGAAGTTGGAACCGCCGCCGAAGCAGGCGATGACGATGTCGGGGTCCTCACCTGCGAGAGCCATCTGCTTCTCGGCCTCGAGACCGATGACGGTCTGGTGCAGGCAGACATGGTTGAGCACGGAACCGAGGAGGTAACGGCAGTTGGGGGTGGTCAGTGCAAGTTCCATTGCCTCGGAGATTGCGCAACCCAGCGAACCGCGGTCGTTGGGGTTCACGGTAAGGATGTCCTTTCCGGCCCTGGTGGACATGGAAGGTGAAGGGGTGATCGCCGCACCGAAGGTTTCCATGATGCTGCGCCTGTAGGGCTTCTGCTCATAGCTCACCTTCACCATGTACACTGCGCACTCCAGGCCGAACTTCTTGGCGGCGTAGGAAAGGGCTCCGCCCCACTGTCCTGCACCGGTCTCGGTGGTGATGTTGGTGATTCCCTGCTCTTTTGCGTAGTAAGCCTGTGCCAGTGCGGAATTGAGCTTATGGGAGCCGGCGGGGCTCACAGACTCATTCTTGAAGTAGATGTGTGCGGGTGTTCCGAGTGCCTCCTCGAGTCCGTATGCCCTTACGAGGGGGGTGCACCTGTAGGCGGAATATGCCTCCCTCACGGGTTCGGGGATCGGGATCCATTCATCGGTCTGGTTCAGTTCCTGGTCTGCGCAAGCCTTGCAGAAGACGGGATAGAGGTCTTCGGATTTGAGGGGCTGCCTGGTTGCGGGGTTCAGGAAAGGGAGAGGCTTGTTGGGCATCACCGCCTGGATATTGAAGAAATGGGTCGGAATCTCGGACTCCGGAAGCAAGAACTTTTTCTGTCTCATGTTTATGTTTGTTAAGTGTTAATAATGCTTTTTTGATGTTGAGAGTCTTGTAAACAAAAGTGACACACCCGAAAGCCGGGCGTGTCACCAATATCTTGAATCTGTATCTTCCACGTTGAACCGACTTACAAAGTATATTTGTAAGTGCGCCACCAGAAGAAGTATGCAGATGTCCTTGTCATGTCGATGGGTGCTTTGTCCGAGTGCAAAAATGAATATTAGTTTTGAATAATGCAAACATTGGGATGAATTTTTTGTGACTGAACACCGATCATTTGAAGCGAAATGTCTCCTAAAACGTTATAGGTTTTTTGCCAGCAGGAGTGCGCCTTCGGTGAGGGGCCGAATCCGGGGGGAGTCTTTTTTGTCCCGCCATGCCCCTGAAGCGAGGTATTCCTGAAGCAACTTGTCAAAAAAGTGTATCTTTGCTGAGGGCGGGCCTACATCACCACACTCTCCCCCACATTCTTGTCTATGGAAACTCTTTACGTTAAACACTACTATGAACTGTCCCGGGATGAACTCTACTCCATCCTGAGGGCGAGGGCACAGGTTTTTGTCGTTGAACAGAACTGTCCTTACCAGGACCTTGACGCCAAGGACAGCCGGGCCTATCACCTGTGGATAGAGGATGACAGGGACGGGATACTTGCATACAGCAGAGTCCTTGAGAGGGGAGTGTCTTTCGATGAAGTGGCGATTGGGAGGGTCATTTCCATCCGCAGGGGGGAACATTACGGAAAGAGGATCATGCTTGCCGCAATAGAAGTTGCACGAAAACAATACTCGGCAGCAGTCATATCCCTAGAGGCCCAGGTCTATGCAAAAGGCTTCTACGAAAAGTTCGGCTTCGTACAGAGTTCGGAAGAGTTCGACGAGGACGGGATACCCCACATCAAAATGACCCTCATCCTGGATAAGTAGCGCCTCTCTTTCCTCCGGGAGGGAAGGGTGCCTAGGCCTTCCACTCTATATTGGCGGAGTACAGGTCACTCCACCAGCTGATTCCTTCCCTGTCACTTTCCCCTTTGACTCCCAATCGGATGGAAGCGCTTTCCCCTTTCCTGAGCCGAAGAGTCCTGTCGTTCTGGGGGCCTTCCGCCTCACGGGGATGGATAAGGACCGAGATTTCCTCTTCTCCAATAGGGCAGTACCTGACATCGAAAAGCCTCAGCCGGGAGAAGTAAGCCCCTTCCGGGAGGCGGTGTTCCCCGCCTCTTAGGGAAGTTGTCCTTCCGTTTATGTCCTCCCTGTTCCCTTCCTCTTTGATCAGTAGGGGCATCCTCTCACTGAAGGAAGGTGTTGCCTCCTGCAGGTCCAGGTCCCTGAGAACGGCCCTGAGGTCAAGCGCAATGACTGTGCTGTCGTCCTGCCCGAACTGTGAAGAGACGGCACCCCGGACATTTTCAGCGTTAAGCGGCAGGCCCAAAGCGGTCCTGTAGAAATCCTGGCAATTCCTCTGGAGGTCAAGGAGCGATTCTTTCTTGCCGGACATGGGGGATGAACTGAAGAGGAACATTTCCATGTCATGGACCGATACCCCCGGGTAGCCAAACGGGGTGGACATCCGGGCCTCGCTTCCCCCGGAGAGGAAAGAAAGACGGCAGCTTGTCATGGGGCAGGATTTGCCTTTTCCCCAGGCAGCCTTATCGGTTGTCCTTTCCATGAACCACCCTCCCATCATGTCAGCCTCGAAGAGAGTGAGCCCCGGGGTGGCGGAGCACTTGCTCCCGACCGCTTTCCATGCCACCTCGGTCGGGTTGAAAACGGCGGGCTGTTTCCTGGCTATCCCCTCAACTTCCGCTTTGAAGAATTCCGTCGCTTTCCTGGCTCCGTCACCCTTCGCAATCATCACGGAAAAGCCCTCCCTGGAGTTGTGGGTGAGAAGAGTGGAGAATACGGAAAGGTCCCCCGATTCAGAGGAGGTGGAATGGTTGCAGATAAGTAGAAAAGGGTTCTGCGTCATGACGGAAAGTTATCTCAAGTTATTGTCCAGTTCCCTCCGTCGGGACCTGTTCCACAGAAGGGGGATGACAACTCCGCCCATAATGATTATGGATATGATAGTTCCGATGGCCACTTTGCCTTGCAAGACGTCACCTCTGTGGATGAAGTAAATTGCAAGTCCTCCAAGTATCAGAAGGAATATCCCGAGTATCCTGAAGCTTCTCGATAGCTGGAGGCGGCGACTCACTTCCTTCAGCCTTTCAAGTCCAGCCTCACTTATCCCTTCCACCCTGAAAAACAGGTTGCACAGCTTAAGGGCGGCGCTTGGTTCCCTGAGGGAAGAGGAGTGCCGCAGCCGGATGTACTCGGCAGTTTTCTGCCTGGCGGTGAAGGGGTTCTTTATGATGAAGGAAAGAATGACGGTCTCGTCGCTGTGTGAGAGGAAGAAACTTCTTCCGCCGCCGAGCGGGATGGACAGCCTCTCCCCGTTTTCGGTTATGGTGACAAGGTCTCCGAAATCTATCAGGGAAAACTTTTCGCACGGATGGTCCCGGACAAAGGAATCAAGGATTTCCGCACCGAAGGATGGGGAGGGGTCTTCCATCAGAAGGTAGGACACCGTTTCCAGGAAACTTTGTTCCCCCTCCTCGAAGAGGGAGTAGGACAGGAGCCTCTCCTCGGAGCCGCTAAGGGCAAAATCCCTTCCGCCGGCGCTGATGACATAGTCCCCCTTCCCTGCGCGGGACGGGACTTTCATCTGTACCCCATAAAGGATTATTTCTCTCATAGGTATCCCGGGTATGGTGGTGGTTGTGCCCTCGGGGCGGCTTCCCTTGCTGCGCCCTCTGAAATACGCTGCAATATAGCACAATTACATGAAAAAAGACATCATCCCCATTTTTCGTGAGGATGATGTCCATTGATTTCAATGTGTTGCGGGAAGAATGCTCCTGCATGCGGAGAAACTTATGCCATGAACTGGGCGAAGTATCCCGGGAATATGACGCAGGTGATGAGGTATCCCACGATGGTGGAGACGATTACTGAAACAAGTCCCGGGAGCATGAAACTGTGGTTCAGCAGGTACTTGCCGATAACCGTAGTCCCGCTTCGGTCGAAGTTCACCGTGGCGATATCGGAAGGATAGTTGGGGATGAAGAAGTATCCGTAGACGCTGGGCAGGATGCCGAGGAGGACGGGGCCCGGGATGCCAAGGGAATATGCCAGGGGAAGCATGGACACTACGACGGCTCCCTGGGAGTTGATGAGGATACTTACGAGGAAGAAAGCGAATGCCATTGCCCAGGGGTATTTGGCAACTATTCCGCTGAGCCCTCCCTGGATTACGTCCATGTAGTTGGAGAAGTAGGTATCGGCAAGCCATGCGATACCGTAGATTGCGATGACCGCGACCATCCCGGACTGCCAGACTGCACCCGATACGGCGTCCTTGGGCTTGGCCTTGAAGAAGATGATCATGCAGGCCGCTGCGGTGAGCATTATTATCTGGATCACAATGTTCATCTTCGGGATGCGGGTGATGGTCTTGAGGGTCTCCCCGTCAACGAAGAACTGCACGAAAGCGAAGCAGACTATCACAATCAGGGCGGACAGGAACACGTACACTGAACCCTTGGCATTCTTGTCAATCTTCTTGTCAAGTGCGGTGGCAGTGTTGCCGTACATGTACTTGTAGGTCTCGGGATCCGCCTTTCTCTTCTGGAACGCCGGGTCCTTGTCCAGGTCCTTGCCCCTTTTGTACGATACCGCAGCCGCAGCCATCAGGCCGCACAGGCAGGCGGGAATGGTCACCATCAGAACCTGGGGGATGGCAATGTGGAACCCGTTGGCGTTGGAAATCGTCATGAATGCCACCACGGCCGCGGCGATTGGTGAACAGGTGATGCCCACCTGGGAGGCCACGGATGCAACGGCGCAGGGCCTTTCCGGACGTATTCCCTTCTTGAGGGATATGTCACAGATAATTGGCATGAGGGTGTACACCACGTGTCCCGTTCCCACGAGAACGGTGAGGAAGAAAGTGGTGAGGGGAGCGAGGAAGGTGATGTGCTCGGGATGTTTGCGAAGAATCTTCTCCGCAACCTGTATCATCCAGTCCATTCCGCCAGATGCCTGGAGTACACCGGCACAGGTCACGGCTGCGATTATGATGTAGATGACATCGGTGGGAGGAGTTCCGCTCTTCAGTCCGAAGCCGAAGATGAGAATGGCCAGGCCTATGCCAGATATGGCACCGAGGGCCAGGGACCCGTAGCGTGAGCCTACGTACAGTGCTGCAAGGACAATGAGCAGCTGAATGATCATTGAGAACATGGGAAATGAATCTGTGTGTTGCGTCGATCGTGTTATTGGTGGGGGTGGCGGATTAATCGAAGGAGTAGATGTTCAGCCCTGTCTCAGGGTCGAAGACCCTTCCGGGAGCCACTCCTTCGAACTTTTCCACGACAAGCTCGCATGCGCCGTTTATCCTTGCGCAAAGAAGGTGCCCTCCCACGCAGGTGTAGTCCCTTCTTCCGAAGGTGGCATGCAGGTGTAGGTAGACTTCATCCCCTTTCATGGAGATGTTCCCCACCAGGGAGGCGATTTCCATCTGCTCCTCGAATACTCCGTCTACGTATTTCTTGGTGGCGGGGTTCAGGAACCGGAGTGTCGCGGAGTTGACGGCACCTATCCCGCTCACGGTTCCGACAGTTATTCCCCGCTCACGGCAGAATGACGCCACTGCGGCGACAAGTTCCTCGTGATTATCAATGGAAAGGACATAACGGGAGCCATATTGCCTGTATTTGTACATGTGTGATGGTGTGTGTTGGTGTTTTGTGTGTGACTATGGGGCATTGAAAGTCCCGTTCGGGGACTTTGAGTTCCAAAAGTATAAAAAAACATTCCATTTTGCAAGCACAGGAAGTGTAGGCTTGATATTTGCAGTCAATACGGGATGCTGTTATTTAGTTTTGGCGGAACGATGGAATTCGATACTAGTATTCCCCTGCGAAAGAAGCAGGATTTCGAGATACACTCATCCCTTCCCTTCGGGGAAGTCCATAAAAAGATATATTCTATCCTCCAGGGCGGTGACCGGAAAATGGGTGACGGAGCCGAGGGACAGATCTGGGCGGATTATTCAGATAAATTCCAGACTCGTCACATCGTATGTGACATTGTCCCGGATCCCGACGGGACAGAAGGCCTGTTCATGGTTAAGCTCTCCGCAGGGAGACGCCCCTCATATCTGGGTGACGTCCTTATGGCGGTGTTTGCCATAGGAGGTCTTTGGGGCCTGAGCAAAATGCTCGTTCCAGCCCCACCCGTCTTCTACGCCATACTTATGGTAGTATGTTTTGCAGTGGACGGGTTCCTGATTTCCAAATTTGGCAAGCCTTTTGGAGAAGAACAGTGTCGGGTACTCCGCCTGCAGATTGAAAAGGCTTTCCAGGGGGAAGGAGCCCAGGTAACGCAGACTGCGGGAGCGCCCACTCAATCGCTCCCGGAGAGCAATTAACGACAAAGACTTGCATCATACCAATGAAAAAGCAAATCACAATACTGTCAGTGATTCTCCTGCTGGTGACAACCTTCCTGGCGGGAGCCCAAGAGCAATATCTCCGTTATAATTACATCAAGAACGGAAACACTTTCACCGGTGCCGAGAGGGCACAGGTCCCCGGTTCCACCCCGATTAGCATGAAACTGAGCCGAGTCATTTTCTCGGACGGATTCAACATGTACATCCTGCGCCTGGACTTCGAGGACGTCTCCCCCTGGAAGATGCCGGCCAATGCCCCGATGACGGTCCTCACGTCCGAAGGCAAGACTGTCATCCTCAAGAATGAGGGCAAGGATCCCACGATGGTGGCCCCCGAGGGCTACACCAAGGGCGGCAGGAAAATGTACTGGAATTACGGGCTCTACTATCTCGAGGAAGCGGATCTCAAGAAAATGCTCTCCGGTGTCACTTCCATCGACGTCACAAAGAGATGGTCGACGGACGGAAGCATAAAGATTACGTACAAGGACAACGAGTTTTCTTCCGCCCTCAAGAAACAGTACGATGCCATCTCCTCCGCTCCCGCAGCTAAAGTGAAAGTTACCAATCAGCTCAAAAGCCTCTCCGACCAGGGCGGGAACCGCCTCGTGGAGACGGAACAGATATCGGTAGGCGGGCAGATGGCCATATCCATCGTGTATCTGTACTATGCTGATTCCAATCTCGAGAACTACGACCTCAACCTCTTCATACCAGGCAAGACGGCTCCCATCGGAAGCCAGGTGCTGATTACAACCGCATCCGGTTCCACAATTGAGCTGCAGCAGGAAAAGGATATGCTGGCCGGAAGGGTCATTTGCTATCCCACCACCGACCAGATCAAGCAGATGTCCCACGGTGTCACCAAGGTGAGCATACAGACCGTCAGCGGTCCCGTGACCATCCCCGTTGGAAGCGCAGTATTCGGGGGCGCAATCTCCGAACTGTACAATGCCCTCCAGACAGTGGCCATCCTTTGACGGAGGGTCCGGCGTGAAAAGGACGTTTTCCTGACACATTCCCCGTGCGGGGTATGAAAGCAGATTACCGGGCAGGCTCTTTGGGACCTGCCTTTTTCAATGCACGCCAGATGATAAGGAACGTTTCGAACAAACAAAAATAGGCGGGTCGTCCGTTTCGGCCCGCCTAAGAACTGTCAGTGGCAAGATGACGCCTAGTCCGTTTTGTAGCGAAGCATATCCTTGATCTCTCCGAGGTCCCCGTCATTGGGTGAGGGCTCAATCCCGAGGATCCAGCAGATGAGGGGATAGATGGAGACGTTACGGAACTGGGCGGCCTCGAATCCTTTCCTGAAATCCGGTCCTTCCGCCCTGAATACGGTCTGCATCTGGGAGTCGGAAGGGAAGTATCCATGTGCTCCCTTGCCAGGGGATGGACGGTCCCTGAACTGCCAACCGGCATCGGGGGCTACCAGGATGTCACCTATCCTGTTGCTCGTGCCGTAGTCCAGTTCGGCGGGAATGTCCTCTTTCTTCCAGACATGGATGTGCTCGACACCTTTGAGGGCCGCCATGATGGAGTCCCTGCACTGCTCATTCTTGCTGAATATGGAAGTCGGGGTCCCCACGACCATACGGTCATACCACTCCTCTTTGAGGTAGTCGGAGGGCTTCACAACCCTGTCCGGGCTGATTTCAGCCATGCCGTGGTCCGAAAGGACGATGAGGTCCACTTTCTTTTGGAGGCCCATTTCCTTGATTCCCTTGCGGAGGCGGCAGATCATGCTGTCAACTCTCGCGACCTGTGCCCCCGTCTCGTCGCTGTCGGGTCCGAAACTGTGCCCTGTGTGGTCGGGCTCATCGAAGTAGAGCATAAGGAGGCGGGGCCTTAGTGCCTTGGGCTTTTTGAGCAGTGCCAAGGTCGAGTCCGTGCGTGCCTCGTAGCTGAGGAGGTTATTGTCATAGGGCCTGTAGTAGGCGGGCCGTTTGCCGTTTATGGCATACTCCGATCCGACCCAGTAGTGGACTCCTGTCAGGATGCCCTGCCGGGAGGCTGTATTCCAGATGGGCTCCCCGAGATAGAATGCGGGGTTGTCCCGGTTCGGCCCTCCCATGGAGTAAAAGTCGTTGGCATCCGGGTTCCAGAAGGAGTTGTTCACAAGCCCGTTATGGTCGGGAACCAGTCCGGTCGCCAGGGCATAGTGATTGGGGAAAGTGGATGCCGGGAATGAAGGCAGCATGGCTGTGCTCACGCCGGTTTTCGCCATCTCGTTCAGTGTGGGGGTTGAGTACTTGATGACATAGTCGTGCCTGAATCCGTCCATGGAAACAAGTATTACATACTCAGCCTTGCCCTTTTTCCTGGCGTCCATGCCTTGGGATGGAAGAAGAAACAGAAGGGTGACGAAAAGAAGGGCGGCGCCCGGTGTCCTTGTTCTCATAATCATAAGGGAGGTGTTTTTATTGCGAAAATGGTTCGTTGTATTTTGGAGACATTCCATAAGAGAGAATTTGTCCCGTTGCGGATACAAAGATAAACAATCTGGGTTTTTCTGAAATGACCATCCAATTGGTTTTTTGACTCATGCCTTGATGGAAAAAGGGAAATTCCACCACTCCGCATGCAAGGAAGCGCATAGATTCGCATTATTAAAACAGACTATCGCAGTATGTTGGATAATTGAGTACATTTACCGGCGGAAGCTTCACATTTATCGAAGTCTCTTTACCTAGACATGTTTTTTAGTGAATATAAATCATAAATAACTGTAACAGAGATATAATTGTAAGTCCATTTTTGAATTGAATAATCTATAATTTTCCACACGGCGTTGCTTCTTTACAGGATGCACACATAATAAATACGTTCAGGTTAACTTGTTTTCCGCATAATCAATTACAAATCATATAATTATTAATAGACAATCATTGTTAGTGTTATGCGAAGAGTTCTTTATTTAGTGACATTCGGTCTTTGGATAACTCTCTCTTGTCAAAACAGTTTGGATCATTAAGTTCTTTTCTTATCTGAGCCTACCACAAGAAGTGAAGAATCGGATTCAAAAGATAAACTTGTTCTGATTAGTAAAGAGGAGGCATTTAGAATAGCTGAACCTATTACTGCTCAATATTCCAGTCGTTGGGTGGATATTAGTGATACAGTTGTTTCGTCAGGAACGAAAATTGCCTACAATAGAGTGGGGCACTTTGTGGATGTCAATGATTGTTCTTATATCCAATCTCCTGAATTTGATTCATGGATTCTCGTTATTGATAATGACCCTTCTATATCTGGACGCAACTATTGGACTCACATTTTCGTTGATGTAAAATCAGGAGAGTACTCAGTCGTTGAAATAGAAGGACGTGCAGTTATTAAATGGGATACTTCTCGCAATATTTGTATTCCGTCAGATAGGACAAGCGGAGCCGTTATCGATAATATGCAAAGAATTCCGGAACGAGTAGGTGGAACTACGCGGTGGGCTGTCATAATTAGTGGCGGCTGCGATAGCTTAAATAATAAATCTCGTTTCTATAATGACTGTGTAAATGTTTATACTAAGTTGACCCAAGACTTAGGCTACCCAAAAGGTAATATTTTTTGTTTGATATCAGATGGAACCGACCCCGCATTGGATCAGCGGACAAGCGCAAATACTTATGTTAGCTCGGATCCGGATTTAGATGGAGATCTTACGATTGATGTCCAGTATAATGCCAGCAGAACTAGTATTTCAACTGTTTTTGATAATTTGAGTGAATTGGTTAGCTCTGGTGATGAAGTGTTGGTTTTCATGACGGATCACGGTTCCCCTTATGGACTCTTTTATCTTTGGAATTATGAAACTTTGTCTCCTTATCAACTTAATACTGAGCTCAATAAGCTCGGCTCTTCGGTAATGATAGACGTTGTAATGGGGCAGTGTTACAGTGGAGCATTTGTAGGTCCCTTGTCTGCATCTAATAGGACTATATCAACATCATGTTTATCAACAGAAAACGCTTGGGTAACAGAGTATGGATATAATTTCTTTTTGCATTATTGGACAGAAGCTATTCCGCCATCATGTGTGAACGATGATAGCTATGTGTCGCCCTATGAGTTGTATCTAAGTTCGACAGTTAGTATAATGCATCTTGTATCTCAACATCCTCAATATAGCTCTACTCCAAACAATTTTGGTGATACTCATAGCATAAAGGGAGAGTTGATTCCTTATATTATAGGCAGTAATTACTTGTCCACAACAAGAAATACACAGTACAATATAGTAAACTATCCGAATCCCAGTTCTATTACATGGTTAGTAGGGCATAGCGTTTCTATTGTGTCTCATACTGATTCCACGGCCATTGTCAAAGGTAATATTACTAGTCCGGGACATTTTTTTGAATCACCTACAACAGTTACTGCACAATTTGAGATAGATAATATTACGCATAAACTCACAAAAAACATTGAATCTGTTTGGAAACCTGGTACTTTTATTAATGGGAACAATATTTGGGGAAGCAACGGAAATTATCAAGTTAAACACACTGGGGGAGAATATGGATATATGTGGGGTGTAGATAATTCTGCATGGCAGATTATTGGAAGCAATGATAGTTCGGTGTCTATCATAGAAGGCTATACAAACAATCCGGTTAACTTGATAGTCTCTTTTTTTGATCCTATGGGAGATGTGATCATTGTACAGGACCGTGTGCATTGATTTGGCTTCTTGAAAGATGAAAAGTATTGGACTCATATATGTCTTGTTGCCGGTGTTGTTTATGACGGCATGTGTCGAGACTATTGTCATGGATTCCGGAGAAGAGGACTTACCGGTTATGGTAAACTGCATAATGAATACTGACTTGAAAGTGCAGACTCTATATTTACAGTTTGTAAAGGGCAAGTCGCAAAAGGAATATATTCCGATAACGGAGGCTAAAGTTTATGTGGCAGCAGATATCTCTTCTTCCAATCATGCCGAGTTTCAGGTATCGGATTTCATTCTGATAAAAGGAAACAGTCCTTTATGATGGATAAGTCGGAATCTCGGGGGCCGGGTATCAAGCCGCCGGGAATCTCCCGGCAGTTTCCTTTTGCCATCCTCGGATTTCGGAACGGGAAAAGACCTAAAACGCCAAGTGAGGCTTACGGGGGCCATTTTTGGGAGGAACAATGCAAGAAATGCGAAATGCAAAGCCAAGATGAAAAACTTGTATTTGTAAAAATTATCCTTATCTTTAAGGCAAATTAGAGGTTGCCCTCAATAGTTTGCAGGAGAATCTCCACTTAATAACCAATTTAATTATGGACCAGTTGAAAATAGAAGTTCGGAAGGCTCGCCCCACCGAAGGAAGATTCATTGCCCGCTGCGTCATGAGCGCCATTGGCATGCCTGTCTTCTCGAAAGAATTTTCGAAAGAGAATTTTGAGATGCTGGAAGTGCTCAGCGAGGTCTGTGCCCAGCCCGATACACTCTACTCATATCGCAACACTATCGTAGCTACCGTGGGAGATATCCCGGTTGGAGCCCTGACGGCCTATAGCGGCGCCATGTATCCCCAGATGAAGGAGAAGACTTTCGCTATGGTGAAGGAGAAGACGGGGTTCGAGTACAAGGCACAGTGGGATGATGAGACCGGGGCAGGGGAGTATTATCTTGACTCCCTGTGCGTGCTCCCTTCGTTCAGGGGACACCACATCGGAAGTCTGCTGGTATCCCAGGCTCTGGAAACCGCCGAAGGGCTTGGTTTTCCTCTCGCTGCACTGATAGTGGAAAGCGAGGCCAAGGGACTCCAGGAGATGTACGCCAAATGCGGTTTCACTCCGGCAGGAAAGAAGTTCTGTTTCGGCAAGGACTTCATAAGGATGGTCTGCCAGATTTTCTAGGACCTTCCATGTTTCGAAAAACCTCTCCCCATGGAGGTGAGGGGCTACACCAAATAAAGCATCCTCCGTTTCCGGTATTCGGGAAGCGGAGGATGGCTTTTGCCGTATAGGGGGAACTTTACTTCCCCCACATCTCGAAGAAGAAAAAGAATGCCGCAGCGCATCTCGCCGGTGTCCCAGATGCATGACCTATGGTCCTGTAGCTGGAGTCCTGGATGGTACCGTCATTCTTGATGTAGCCGATGGTCCTGTAGGAGGAGTCCTGTACCCTCCCGTCATCCTTGATGTAGCCGACGGTCCTGTAGGAGGAGTCCTGGATGGTACCGTCATTCTTGATGTAGCCGACGGTCCTGTAGGAGGAGTCCTGTACCCTCCCGTCATCTTTGAAGTAACCGATGGTCCTGTATGAGGAGTCCTGGATAGTGCCGTCGGATTTGACGTAACCTACGGTCTGGTATGAGGAATTGCGAATTGCCTGCGCTGCGGCCGGGAAGTCGAAGGCAAGGAAAGCAATGAGGCACAGCCCCAAGGCGGGAAGCGCCCTTCGGAGAATGGACTTGATGGCACCCGGTGAAATAAGTGTGTTTCTTTTCATGGCGTAAGATTTTCGGTCATGGATATCAGGAACAAAATCCATGCCCTGTCTTATTTCTCCACAAGCCCCTGGAGGTCTTCGATGGTAAGGGCGTGGGACTTGTCCGTCCCGGAGAGGATGCTGTCCGCAATGTCCTGCTTCGTCTTGTGAAGACGCAGTATCTTCTCCTCAATTGTGTTCTGGGAAATCAGGTGGTATACGGTGACGCTCTGTCTCTGTCCTATGCGGTAGGCCCGGTCGGTGGCCTGTTGCTCCGCGGCAGGGTTCCACCACGGGTCCAGATGGATGACGTAGTTGGCTGCGGTGAGGTTCAGCCCCAGTCCTCCAGCCATCAGCGAGATCATGAACACACCTGCATTCCCCTGACCACCCTCCTGGAAGGAGCGGACCATCTGTTCCCTCTTTCCTATCGGGGTGGCCCCGTCAAGGTAGAAGTAGGGAATGCCGCTCTTGTCAAGGGCTTCCTTGCAAAGGGACAGGAAGGAAGTGAACTGGCTGAACACTAGAACCTTGTTTCCTCCTTCAAGTATCTCTCCGATGAGTTCTGAGAAGGCCTCCACTTTCGATGTGGCACCTATCCAGCCGTCCCGGACCAGGGTGGCGGAGCAGGCGCACTGGCGAAGCTTGGTGATATCGGAAAGAAGTCTCATGTTGACTTTCCTCGCTCCCGCTATTGCGGTTCTCGCTTTCTCCCTCATGTCCTCATACAGGAGCATTTCCTCGGGTGTGAAGGAAACGTATCTTATGACCTCTGTCTTATCGGGAAGTTCGTCTATGACTTCAGCCTTGGTGCGGCGGAGCATGAATGGCTGGACTATCTTTCGCAGCTGCTCGGACCTCTCGGAGTCCTGGTGCTGCTGTATGGGAACGATGAACTTGGCGTGGAACTTCTCGTATGAACCCAGGAGCCCCGGGTTCAGGAACTGGAAGAGATTCCACAGTTCCCCGAGGTAATTCTGAACCGGGGTGCCGGTAAGAATGATCCTGGAGGCGGAAGAGAGCCTCATAGCAGCCTCACTCGTTTTTGTGCGGCGGTTCCTTATGATGTGGGCTTCATCGAGCACTGTTACGTTCCAGGTCCTGGAACTCAGAAGATCGATTTCTGAACCGAGAAGCCCGTAGGTCGTTATGACCACGTCCCCGGGACCGGCTCCCCTGATGGCTTCGGCCCTGTCGGTGGCAGCGTTGAGCACCCTCACACCGAGTGTCGGGGAGAACTTCCCGAGCTCGTTCCTCCAGTTCAGTATGACTGATGCCGGTGCGATGACAAGGGAGGCTCCCTGCTCTTTCTTGTGAAGGAGGAACGCTATTGTCTGGAGGGTCTTTCCCAGTCCCATATCATCCCCCAGGCAGGCTCCCGCTCCCCAGCTGTCGAGCTTCACCATCCAGCGGTACCCGTCGACCTGGTAGTCCCTGAGGGTGGCGTTAAGTTCCGATGGGATGGGTGCACAGAGAGACTCGCTGTCCTGGATTCTCTTTTCAAGATCGGACAGGGAAGAGTCCGCCTGAGCGGTGAGTTCCCCGCTATGGATTATCCTGGAGAGGGCCCCGATGCGCAGTTTCGGGATTCTTGCGCCTTCCCGTCCTTCCTCGGATATCGCTTCCAGCTCCTTGAGCTGCCGTCTGAGCGATGAGGCGAGGTTCAGGTACTGCTTTGATGAAAGGCGGATATACTTGGAACCGCGCCCCTTTTCTTCTCCCAGGATGTTAAGCAGCATTGACAGTGGCAAGGTGTTGCCATCACCGAGGTTCACCTCACCTTCCACTTCGAACCAGTTCTCCCTGGAAGAGATTCTTAGGTTCACGTCCTCTTTGTCGAGGTTCCCGAGAAGTTCTATCTTCCCTCCCTTTGGCCATCTGACCACGATGTCCTCCTCATGGGCGGGGCACCATTCAAGAAGGGCGAGAACGGTCTGGGCCGGAAGTTCATACAGTGGGCTTCCCGTCACTTCCTGCCGGAAAGCGTCCGCCCCTGGACAGGGAACAGCGCTTTTCCCGGATAGGAATTCCACGAGAAGGGACAGGTTCTTCCTTTCCCTCAGGATGTCCCTTCTCACTTTGAGCCTTCTTTGGGCTGAGCCCATGTGCACGATAGCGGGGCCTTCTGCGGGCGAGAAGGCTTCATCCTCTTCCTCCAGGGGACGGACCATGGCCTCCAGGATGAAAGAGGAGTCCTTTCCGGGAGTCAGCTGCAAGTAAAGGCGGGAGTCTCCTTGGGGGATGTCGGCATCAGTGAGGTCACTGAGAAGGTCGCTTCGGACTTCCAGGATGCGGGAGAGTTTACGGAGAGTCTCCCGGAGGACAGGGGCGGCAGCAAGTGGGTATATGCCCCGGGAGAGGAACTTGGAGACAAGTTCCCTCTGCAGGGGAGTGGCCCCGATTACCGTTATGCGGTTTCCGTCAAGAAGGAACACATTCCTCTCGTTCTTCTTCCAGATGTTCGAGTGAGCTATGTTGGAGAGGGCCAGAAATGCCCCGTCCTTCTCTTTCACCTCAAGGTAAGGGACATCCGTCCGTACCTGAAGCGGCATGAGTTTTCTCTCCTTCTCGGTGAACACCCTGTCACTTCTGACCAGCAGCGGCAGCACCTCCGTGGCATCGACGCTGACCCGGCGAAAGGCTTTGAGGCGGGAAGCGATTTCAAGGTCAAGGCCGCTCAGCGCCCCGAGGGCACAGAAGTCACCGGTGTCAAGGTGTGTTCCGAGGCCCTTGAACTCCTCACCTTTCCCTGCAGCCCTGCTTTGGGAACGGACCTCGAAAGAGCCGCTTTCGTGGATTACATAGATGAACCGGAAGGAAGACGGTCTCCCGTCCGAGCCTTCTTCTCCATTGCCGTCGGCACTGTCCTCGAAGGTGTTCTCGTCTATTATGGAGGATATGTCCGAAAGAGTACTTTCCCAGACTTCCATTCTTTTTATGGAAGCGAGGATGCCGGCGGGACCTATCTTGGAGGAGAGCTCGGCAGGGACCCTCGCGCCGATTACGGAAGTGTATTCAAGTTCGAGGAAAGGGGGAAGCTGTTCCCTCGAGGAGGGAGGGGGACTGAACTGTTCAAGGAGGTCCGAGTACCCGAAATACCTTGACAGCAGCATGCAGTAGCGCCGCCCTCCCACACTCGACCCGAGCGTGAGGTACAAGGTGCGTATCCGGGCCTTTCTTCTCTCATCGGACATCCCATGTTCCGAAAGGATGTCCCAGAGGTCCTGGATGAGTCCCCTTTCCCTCTCTTTTCGGGGGTCCATCCCAGAAATCAGGAGGGGCAGTTCCTCCCTTTCTGAGAGGGAGGTCTTTTTCTCCTGGCTTACCGCAATAAAGAATGCGCAGATGGGGTCATACAGGGGAATCGTTTTCTGATGGTCGGAGTAGTTGTTTCCACCCGGGTCCCTCTCCTCCAGAAAGTTCACGTCCTCGCCCCTGTACAGGCCCCTTATGCTCTGTGCCATTCTCCTCCAGGGGTTGTCGTCAGCATTGTGGGGGGCCGGGAAATCATGTCCGAGGCATAGCCATCCATACAATGCTATGTGGTCCCTGAGGGCGGAGGCATCCTGCGGGGGAAGGGAAGGGCGGTCATCTATCAAGGTCCCGAGGCGGAAAAAGAGTTTTTCGCTGTAGGTGCCCGCCATGAAGCAGTCGCTCAGGTACAGGGTGATGACATCACGGAAGGTGCGCTTCGGAAGATGGATGAAAAGGGGATGGAGCCTCTCGTCGAAGATGTATCCTTTCAGGGCGTAAAACCAGTCCTCGCTGCCCAGTGTTACGTCAAGAGGCTGCCAGATATCGGATGTGAGTTCACCTTTCACGAGTTTCTTGGATAGGGACCAGAGGAAGGTGGCATTGCTGCTCTGCTCTGTCCAGAGGACTTTCTCGAGGACGGTCTGGATGGCGGGATTGTACTTGATGATGTGGATGGCGTGCCTGAAGAAAAGGCCCGTGAAGGTGCGGCACAGTCCACGGATATTGTCTCTGCTGAAGCTCAGGAGCTTTCGGTCGGAAAGGACCCTGAAAGAGTCGGTAAGCTCATCCTTCGATATGGAGAAGTACTGCATTATCTTCTCATCTATGAGGTTGTTGTCCTTGTATCGTCCCATGAACGTGACCATATACAGGACCACTTCCTGGGTCGGTGTCAGGAAGTCGTACAGTCTTCTGGGGATGAGTGAGTCTGCGAGTGGCATGGCGGGTGGTTGATAGTTATTGTCAGTATGTTGTATCCAATGGGTCTGTTGCGGGGCAAAGGTAACAAGAATCAATCTAAAAAACCATAAATTTGTGGCTGCAAGGAGTGCGTCCTTGCCAAGAAAGTTCAACATTCCCAATCCCAGTATCCATGACTGCCACCCAATGTTCCATTTCCGCCCTTAGTGATGGGGAACTTCTCCGTCTGTGCACTGACTATGCCAGGGTGATGATGCTTTATCCAGAGGACATAGCCTGTCTTGAAAAGCTTTCATCCGACAGTCCCATGGCTGCGTTCGTCCTGGGAAGATATTACCATCTGATGGGAGATCCGAAGATGTTCCCGAAGGTCAGGGAACTGTATGACTTCTCCGAGAGGGGAGGATGTCCCGAGGCTACCTTCGGCAAGTCGCTCGTATTCCGTAGAGGGGACGAAGGCTGCGTTGACAGGCTCAAGTATGTCAAGATGAGGGACGAGGCCGCCAGGAAAGGAAGCCTGCTTGCCCGCATGCAGCGCTGCAAGGACAAGTACAGCTATTATGACGGGTATGGTGATGTTGCTGAGGCTATCGCTGAAATCAGGCACGAGATAGCATCTTCCCCCGATGCGGATCCCGCCTGGCATTGCCTTCTGGGCTGGGCGCTTGAAGGGGCGGGGCTCAGAGAGGATGCTTACGAGGCTTTCAAAACAGGGACATGCAAAGGCTGCCTCATGGCATGGGAAGGCAGGCTTTATCTCCATCCCCGGGACCGGGAGGAGCTGTCCGAGGCCCAGAGGGCGGGTTGTGGAGTGGCTTATGTGGTTGAGGCACAGGAACTTCTTGGAAAGTATGAGGATGCCCCCTCGATGGAAAGGGAAGATTTGCATGCAAGAATAGAGAAACTCCTTCTGAGTGCGATGTCACTTGGAAGCGAGGTTGGATATTGCATGCTTGGAAGGGCGCTTTATTTTGGGATGGGCGGGTTCGAACAGTCACGTTCCAAGGCCTGGAACCTCCTTATGAAAAGCGGACAGATGGGATGCGGCGTGGCTTACGATTTCCTTGCCGAGATGATTGATGACGGGGGTGAAGTGCCCCAAGGATACGGGAAGGAACAGAAGGCCATCTTTGAACTGCTGGCCCTGCGACTAGGGGACGAGGAGTGTCTTGAAGATGTCGTCACGGCATACCGCTGTGGGTTTCTGCAGGAATATGCGGATGAGATAGAGGAGTATTACATACCGGAATATGAGGATGAGGAAGGGGAGGAAGATGACGGAAGATGGGACGCGTATGTGTAGAGGGAGCGCTTTCTGAGAAATAAAATTGCCACCGATTCCGTTCGGTGGCATTCCGCAGTTATTTTCCGAGAAGATCCAGGAGATCGTTCTCGGATATGATTTTCAAGGGAATCCCCTGTGCAATCAGTTCCTTCGCCTTCTCGGTCTTTGCATCGTCCATAAACGATGAGGCTCTCCAGTAGTCCTTCTGCCCGATGACAAGATAGGAGGTCTTCTTGCCGACGGATGCACTCGGAACGCCTCCCGTGTCCTTCACCTCCTGGAGCAGTTTCCAGACGGGCTCCTGGGTGAATGTGCCCGTGAAGGCGATCGACCTCCCGAAAAGTGGGCTCTGCGGGCAGTGGAGTTCGGGATGGTCCTCCAGTTCCTTTATGAGGGCGGAGACACTCCAGTTCTTGGATTTCTGGGGTACGAAGCCAGCAGGGGAGAATTCACCCCTCGTGAAACCGTATTTCCTTTCCAGGTCGTGGTAATCACTCCCTTCTTTCTCGAGGCACCTCAGAAAGATCTGTGCGCATCCCCACGAATCGTTGTCCGCCTTGTGATGTCCGCTGAAGGCGATTCCGAGACGGGAGAGGACGGAGTCGAGAGTGTAACTGTAGAAGTTGGGGAAGACCTTCCTGGAAAGGCGAAGTGTGCACATGTGCTCGAAGGAGGGATACTGCATCCTGTTCTCGTCGAATGCCTCCTTGAGGGCATACATGTCGAATGCGGAATTGTGTGCAACCACCATTTTGTCCCTCATGTATGGCTCCACGAGGGGCCACACTTCCTCGAAGGAAGGGGAGTTCCTGGTGTCGGAAGGCCTGATTCCGTGGATGGAGATGTTCAGGTAATCGTAGTAGTTGCCCCTGGGACGGACGAGGTGACTTATGGTCTTCACTATCTGTCCGTCTTCTACTATCGTTATACCGATCTGGCAGATGCTGCTTCTGTACTGGGTTGCCGTCTCAAGGTCGATGGCTACGAAACTCGCCGTGGTGTGGGTATCAGGCATGTGTGGTGGTTTTTAAAGAGGGTCCTGAATTGTTTGCAAAGTTAACTCTTGAGACGGTGTTATGCAAGGATGACCTTTCGTGCGTTATGGGTGCACCGCCCGTGGGACTCACTCACTTCATTCTTACAATGTTCAGCGAGTAAGGCGGAATGTCCACAAGGATGCCACCGCTGTCGGGAGAGAGTGTTTCCTCCACTGGATGAATGGCGGTGGGAGAGCTAAGTGTGTTCTCCTCCATTCCGTCGTTTGCCCCCAGGCGTGTGACGCAGGCGGAAGTGGGGGTGAAGTTCCTGAGCCTAAGGAGGGCGGTTGTTGCCACGTCCCCGGTATTTACGACCTTGACTATCAGTTCCCCGCTTCTGTCGTCGACAGTCGCGCTGGAGTAGATGCCCTTGGTCTTGTCACGCTTAAGTAGAGTATCGAAAATCAGTTCCCCATCCAGCCAGGCCTTGACGTTGTCCCCGTCAACCTGGAGGGTTACATCGTACCAGCGCCCGCTCTCCACTTTTCCTCGCTTGCTTGCGGTGAGCAGTTTCCCTCCGGTGCTTATCTGTTCAATGGCATGCTGGGTGTTGCCCCATCCGCCGAAGTTCACCCAGCAGTAGTTGTTTTCATCCACGTAGTTGAAGATGATGATGAAACCCTCGGCACCCTCTTCCTTGCGGGAGCGGAACTTGCAGGTGTAGCGGTCGCTGTCGATGACATCCTTTTCTATGCAGAGGGTGGCCTCCCCGGAGCCGGTCTGACGGATGGTGCCGCCTTCCTTCAGCCAGTCCCCATGGATGAAGTCTACGTCCTTGTCGGTCTGGAAAGAGGCCCTGGTGTTCCATGTCCCGAATCCCACCCGGCTGCGCTTGGGGGTAAGCTGTGCGGGAGCCTTGTCCTTGTAGGGGGAGTCCTGCACGACCTTCACCACCTGCGTGCCGATGTACCTGGGCATCAGTTGCTGGACATAGTAGGAGGGGGTGCCCATGACGCGGCTGCTATTGAAGCGTATCATGTCGGGACGCCACCTGGCATCGTTCTCGTTTACGAAGATGGGGGCATAGGAGGCCAGTTCCACCACATCGGAGTTGTTCTCCATCCCCATCATGTAGACGGCCTCCCCCAGGGCTGCGTTCATGTTGCCCAGGTTGCCGAAGCCGTTGGTGACGGCATATTCCCCGACATAGACTTTCGGACCGCTGCGGTCGTAGGTGTCATACTTGTGGAAGGCAGAGGCGAACCAGTCGGGTGAACGGTAGTAGTGTTCGTCAAGCAGGTCCACGGGAAGGTTGCTTCCCCACTTGGGGTTGTCGTCACCCCATGCCACGACGTTGCCTATTATTTTCATCTCGGGATACTTCTCCCTGATGGCCTTGTAGAACTGCTCGTAACGCTCATAGTAGTGGTCGCTTTGCTGAAGGGGGTCAGGCTGGTTGTTTTCATTGCCGACCTCCAGGTATTCTATCCCGAAGGGCTCGGGATGGCCGTTCCGGGCCCTCATCGCACCATATTTGGAGGTGACGGGACCGTTGGCGTATTCCAGTGCGGCAAGGCACTCCTCAATCCAGGGCTGGATGCTGTCATAGGGAGTCATTCCGCCGTGCCACAGTCCAACGTTTACTACATATAGGGGCTTTGCGCCCAGGTCCTCCGCCAGTTGGAGGTATTCATGAAAGCCAAGTCCGTCGGAGGAGCGGTAGCCCCAGTTGACGTTCCAGTGACCTTCCCTCTCCTCGACAGGCCCTATGGTCCGCTCCCATCTGAAGGCATTGTCCGGGCTTTCCTGGCCCTCCACGAAACACCCTCCGGGAAAGCGCATGAACTTGGGGTGCAGCTGCCACAGCATATTGGCCAAGTCCGGCCTCATGCCGTTCTCCCGGTTTTTGAAGGTCGGCGGGAAGAGGCTCACCATGTCCAGCTGCACCACACCCTCTCCGTCAAAGACAAAGGCAAATTGGGCAAGAGGGTCGTTGTCGGCGGAAGTGAAGGATGCCTCGTACTTTATCCACTTATCCCCTTTGCCGATCCCGAATCCTTCAATCGTGCTCTCACCATAGATTCTTGAGCCATCTTCTGAGCAGAGGGTGGCCTTCAGGGCTCCACGGTAGTTCAGGGTCTTTGCCCAGAATGACAGGCGATAGGTGCGTCCCTGCACTGCATTCATTCCCCAGAAACCCTCGTTCACAAGACATACGGGAGAGGCGGGGGAGGCCTTGACGGAAAGTTCAAGGGCATTGTGCTGCACGCTACTGAGCAGGGGTGTCTTTGGGGATGGCTGGATGAGTTTCGCCTCCAACTTCGAAGGGGAGGCGGCGTAGGTACTCCATCCCTGCATGTCCGCGGGGGTGCCCCAGCTCGGGCCGTCCTCGAAAGAGCGGTTGCGGATCAGTTCCGCATAGATGCCTCCGTCCGCAGCGTGGTTGATGTCTTCATAGAAGATGCCGTAGAGCATGGGACTTACCATGGGGCCCCGCTCCCTGGTGTCGATGTCGAGGGTTACCTGTGCGTGCAGCGCCAGTGAAAAGAAGGCGCAGCCTGTCAGGAGAAGAATGTTTCTCAGTGTCGTCATGGCCGATTCTGTGTTGTTCTATCTGTGTGTGGACGAATGAAAAGTGGCAACGGGGAAAAGAAAACGGTCGTCTCCCTCACCACGTGGTCAAAGGTAGATATTTCTTGACAAAAAGCGGGAGCGACTCTCCCTCAGTCTGCCTGTTTCCGTAAAAGAAAAAAAACAGACCCCGGACCGAAGAAGGGCCCGGGGTCGCTTACCGATGTGAATATAGTAGATCCTACTCTGCCTCCACGGCCCTGAAGGATGCGAGGTCCTCCACCGTGAAGTTCTTTACATAGGAGCTCTTGCCAATCACATCCTCTTCTGCCATCCTCACGTAGACGTTGGCGCTCTTGCCGAAGAGCTCGGGAGCCTTGCTGGCATCCTGGATGATAAGGATGGACATGATGATTTCAGCGGTCATGTCGTAGAGCCTCCTTGCGAGGAAGTCCTGGAACTCCTGGTTGCCCTGCTCCTTGACGAAGGCTACACTCTCCTCATAGAGGGCGATCATCTTCTCGATCCTCTTCTTCAGGGGTGCAAACTGCTCGGCAACTTCTTCTTTCATCATATCCTCGATGATGGATGAGTAGGTGCCGTTGGTGATGTAGCGAACGGCAGCCACAACCTGGAGCTGGGTCGTTCCCTCATAGATGGAGAATATCCTTGCGTCGCGGTACAGCCTCTGGCTCTTGTACTCCATGATGAACCCGGAACCTCCGTGGATGGAGATAGCATCGTAGGCATTCTGATTTGCGTATTCGGAAGCCATACCCTTGGCAAGGGGAGTGAGGGCATCGGCGAGACGGCTGTAAGTCTTCATCTCCGTCCTCTCGTCAGCCTCAAGCTTGCGGTCCCTCTGGATGTCCTCAAGGCACTTGTACACGTCCACGAACCTTGCGGTCTGGTACAGCAGGGAACGGCTGGCGTCCAGTTTTGCCTTCATGCGGCTTATCATGTCGTACACGCCGGGGAAGTGGTTGATTGTCTGCCCGAACTGTGCCCTTTCGGCTGCGTACTTCACACCCTCGTTGTAGGCCTCCTGGCACACACCGACACTCTGTGCGGCTATACCCAGCCTTGCCCCGTTCATCAGGGACATGACGTACTTGATGAGACCCAGCCTGCGGCTTCCGCACAGCTCGGCCCTGGCATTCTTGAAGGTCAGCTCGCAGGTCGGGGAACCATGGATGCCGAGCTTGTGCTCGATGTGACGGACATTGACCCCTCCCTGTCTCTTGTCATAGATGAACATGGAAAGGCCCCTTCCGTCCCTGGTCCCTTCCTCGGAACGGGCGAGGACAAGGTGGATGTCGGAGTCACCGTTGGTTATGAACCTCTTCACTCCGTTGAGGAGCCAGCAGCCTTCCTCCTCGCTGTAGGTGGCTTTGAGCATCACCCTCTGGAGGTCGGAACCTGCATCGGGTTCGGTGAGGTCCATGGACATGGTCTCCCCGGCGCAGACGCGGGGGATGAACTTCTGCCTCTGCTCCTCGGAGCCGAACTCATAGAGGGTCTCGGCGCAGCTCTGCAGGCTCCAGACGTTCTCGAATCCTGCGTCAGCCGCGGCCACAACCTCGTTCGCCATGCTGAATACCACTGCGGGGACATTCAGGCCACCGTAGCGGCGAGGCATCGTGATGCCCCACAGGCCCGCCTTGCGGGTGGCGTCGAGGTTCTCGTATGTCTTGCTTGCGTATATCATCCTGCCGTTCTCCAGGTGGGGACCCTCGAGGTCCACGCTCTCGGAGTTGGGCTCGATGATGTTGCCGGAAACGTCTCCCACAATCTCAAGCATGCGCCTGTAGTTCTCCAAGCAGTCCTCAAAGTCAATGGGGGCATCCTCGAACTTGTCCTTGTCGCTGAATCCTTTCTCCTTGAGCTCCGCTATGCGGCGCATAAGGGGATGGCCCAGGTGGAATCCTATTTCAGGATGGTCTGTATAATAGTTTGCCATACTCTCTGTGTGTGTCTTATTTGCTGTTCTGCCTGTAGTACTTGATGATCTTGGGGATGACCTCCTCGACGGTTCCGACGATGACGTAGTCCGCTATCTTGTTGATGGGGGCGTCAGGGTCGGAATTGATGCTGATGATGATGCCGCTGTCCTGCATGCCGGCGATGTGCTGGATCTGTCCGGAGATGCCGCAGGCAATGTAAACCTTGGGATGGACAGTGACGCCGGTCTGGCCGATCTGGCGGTCATGGTCGCAGAATCCTGCATCCACTGCCGCACGGCTGGCTCCCACCTCGGCGTGGAGCACTTTCGCAAGGTCGAAGAGCATGTCGAACCCTTCCTTGCTCCCCATGCCGTATCCGCCGGATACGACTATGGTCGCGCCCTTGAGATTGTGCTTGGCCTCTTCCACATGGTGGTCGAGGACTTTCACCACGAATGCCTCAGGGGATACGTACTTGCCGACCTCGGGATATACGACCTCACCCTTGGCCTTGCCTTCGTACAGGGCCTTCTGCATGACGCCCGAGCGGACGGTAGCCATCTGGGGACGATGGTCGGGGTTGACGATGGTGGCGACGATGTTCCCTCCGAAGGCGGGACGGATCTGATAGAGAAGATTCTCGTACTCCTTCCCTGTCTTGGGGTCCTTGTGGGGACCGATCTCCAGGGAAGTGCAGTCAGCGGTGAGACCGCTGGTGAGGGAAGAGGATACGCGGGGACCGAGGTCCCTGCCTATTACGGTAGCGCCCATGAGGCAGATCTGCGGTTTCTCCTCCTTGAAGAGGTTGACCACTATGTCCGTATGGGGGGCTGATGTGTATGGGAACAGACCGTCTGCGTCAAAGACGAACAGCTTGTCCACTCCGTAAGGGAGTATCTGCTCCTCGACTTTTCCCTTGATTCCGGTTCCGATGACGAGGGCATGGAGTTCGACGGAGAGCTCGTTCGCTAGCTTGCGACCCTTGGTCAGGAGTTCCTGGGATACCTCGGCAACCTTCGTGCCTTCTATTTCACAGTAAACGAATACGTTATTCATATGGCACTATCCGATTATCTTTTCATCCAACAATTCTTTCACAAGGCCTTCGATATCCTTGTCTGCGGAGGTGAGGGTCTTGCTCTCCTTGGCCTGGAAGACAATGTTCATGACGGTCTTGACCTTGGTGGGGGAACCTGCGAGACCGCACTGGGCGGGATCTCCGTCCACGTCGGCCACGCTCCACTGGTTCAGCGTGAGGTAAGGCCTCTGTTCGTAGAGATCTGAGTGGGGGTCGTCTGCGGGCCTTTCCATCGGACAGGTCGCATACTTGTATTTCATGACAAGCTTGGCATTGGCGGGGCGGCAGGGGGCTGCGCTGCCGTTCACGGTAACCACAAGCGGAAGGGGAGCGGTGACAGTCTCCACACCTCCGTCAATGTGACGGCGGATCGTGGCGACTCCGTCTTTCACTGAAAGGATTTCCTCTGCGTAGGTAACCTGGTTGAGGCCAAGTTTCTGGGCAACCTGGGGACCCACCTGTGCGGTGTCACCGTCAATGGCCTGGCGGCCACCGATGACGATGTCCACTGAGCCAATCTTCTTGATGGCGGTAGCGAGGGCGTAGGAGGTTGCGAGGGTATCGGCACCGGCGAATAGTCTGTCGGTGAGGAGCCAACCGGTGTCGGCTCCGCGGAAAAGTCCCTGTCGGATGATTTCCCCGGCACGGGGAGGCCCCATGGTGAGGACTCCGACAGTGGAACCGGGATGCTGCTCTTTGAGGCGCAGGGCCTGCTCGAGGGCATTGAGGTCGTCAGGGTTGAAGATAGCGGGGAGGGCTGCCCTGTTGACTGTGCCTTCGGCTGTCATGGCATCCTTGCCCACGTTTCTTGTGTCCGGCACTTGCTTTGCCAGAACAACGATTTTTAAACTCATGTCTATATTAGGTTTGGTATAGTAACGCCCTGCCCCCTGTGGGTGGGGCAGGAATCGCAAAATTAGGATTAATTTGTCTTATTAACAAGAATCCGGCCATTGCGAGGTGAGGTGATGGCTGCGGGGGGATGACGGGCCCACACATCCCCGGCAGAATACTTTTCTCCATGTTTGTAGGTAGCAGCTGCCGGGAATGTACACCGGGCGGCGGGAAGGACTTGATGGATTGCATAAGTGTGAATGAAAATATAAAACTCTTTATGTATTCTCCCTGGCGGCAGTGCCGGGGACTGCCATTTTCATACTTTGGGCGTCCCCAAGAGAAGGGTTTGAAAGAAAAATAGGTAAAAAGGGGCTGTCATTTTTGAGTAAAACACATTTATTTTATTATATTTGTGAGTTGTGAAAAATACCGGGTCCGTAAGTGGATGGGCTCAGTGACGGGGGGAAGACCGCCCCGTCCCGAAACCACTCCTTTGACCGCAACCATAAGCAAGGATAACATAAAACACAGGAACAAGCGTTCCTTCTAAATCAAAATCATGAGATTATCTAATAGCGTTTTAAGGCACGCCCCTCTCGCCCTGGCCCTGGCCCTCATAGTTACGGGTTGCAACATTTTCGGTGGCAAGGGTACCGCCCAACTTCTTCGGGAAAGGGACTCCCTTCAGAGAGTCGCCACCGAGAGGGATTCACAGTTGGTGAGGATGAGTGCATACTTCGATACCCTCAACACAGCCCTCGACAGCATTAAGACCCAGGAACAGATACTGACCCTTCCTTACGACTCCGATGGAAGGAGGCTCACAACAGGCCAGATGAAAGAGAACCTGGAGCTTCTCCAGGCCATCTACGACAGGCAGAGGGAAAGGATTGAAAGGCTTGAGAGCCGTCTGTCCTCCTCCAGGGACTCCGTGGGACAGTACCGTACCCTCATAAATTACCTATATGCCCAGCTTGACGAGAAGGACCAGGAGATTAGGCAGATGCAGCAGCAGATAAAGGAACAGAACTCCATCATCAGCAAGCATGTCGCCCAGGCCAGGATTTACGAGAAGAACATCGGGGAACTGGAGGCCGCCAACAAGGATATCATGGATAGGGTCAGTGAGCAGGAGGAGATAATCTCCGCCCAGGCCGAGACCCTGAACACCGGGTACTATGTCATGGCCCCGCTCAAGACCCTCCAGCAGTTCGGGATCGTTTCCAAGGGCCTCGGAAAGAAGAACGTCAAGTATTCCGACTTAAGGAACGAGGTGTTCACCAAGATAAACATCCTCACCGAGACCCATTTCAATTTCAGGGCCAACACTTCTCCCAAGATCCTGACCCCCGTTCCCGCAGGATCCTATACACTCACAAAGAACTCCGACGGGACCACGACCCTGGACATCACGGACCCGACGTCATTCTGGAGCATATCCTCATATCTGGTAATTCAACTATAGTCAACATACACACCTACCCGTAACAATTCACTATGGAACACCTGATAGCCAACAGCGGAATTCAGTTCATCACCCAGAAGATTGAATTCAACCCATCCGAGCCCTTGGCCGTTTCGGGAGGCCAGCCCCTGAAATACAGTTTCTGCGAGATTCCGGACATTTTCACGGGAGGAACCATCTTCGACCTCCTGTGCTACAATCCCGCCGAGCAGTGCTACATCCCGTACAGCGAGTTAGCCAAGAACGACAAGTTCGAGCGCCTGCCCAACGGCACCGTGATGGTCAACGATGCGGGCCTCCAGAGGATGGATCCCGGCGAGAGTGTCACTTTCTATACGACAATACGCCCGGACGACCCCGACGGCCAGATCATCAACATCAGCAACCTCGCCTCCTACAAGGTCTTCAAGTCCCCCCAGGACAAGACCAGGGTCACGGCTTTCTCAAAGCTCCTTGACCAGTGGCTTCCGATGCCGATGTTCGAGAAGAACGTGACCGGCTATTCCTGCACCTATCCCTTCAAATGGTGCCGTGTCAAGATAAGCCCCGTCTCCGAGCCGGATGAAAGCGGAAAAATGTCCTTCCGCATCATCTGGGCCTTCGATACCACGATATCCGACATGAGCCTCGATGTCCCGTATTTCGATGAGAATGACGTGGACACGAAGGAGTTCTCGCTGTGCAACATGACGGCCCTCCTGATGAACTTCATGTTCAAGGGCGAGAATGATGACGGGACCGCCGGGTCCCTTACCGAGGAGGCCGAGAATGTGGCTTACCTTCTGGGCCTTGACCTCAACAACCTCGGCACCCCCAAGTACCAGTTCGTAGCCTACTATATCTACCTCATCAACTTCCTGCGCCTTCGCTGCGGGATGGAAGTGGCCCTGAGCAACAAGCCGCACAAGATGATAGACGTGGACATGGCCATCGACATCGGCAACTCCCGCACCTGCGGTGTGCTCTTCCACAACGGTGAGTTCACCCAGGCGGACATGCTGGAGATACGCAATATCACCCAGCCCTGGAAGACCTACAACAAGCCTTTCGACATGCACGTGGTGTTCCGCAAGGCTGATTTCGGGAACGTGAGCGGCTCCTCCTCGGATCTCTTCCAGTGGAAGAGCCTGGTGAGGGTAGGCGAGGAGGCCACGGACCTCATGTACCGCTCCCTCGAGGACGAGGGCCTTTCCGAGACCCGTTCCAACTACTCCAGCCCGAAACGTTACCTCTGGGACACGAAGCCTTTCGACGGGAAGTGGAACTTCCTCATTTCAAAGGATGACCCGCTGAACATCAGGGTCATGGATGCGGTGTTCATAAAGAATGTCACCAGTTGGTTCGCCGATGACGGGGAGTACACCCCGAAGGAGAACCTGATGCCCGCGGAGAGCTGCCGCTACTCCCGTTCCTCCCTCATGACCTTCGTCTTCATCGAAGTCTTCCTGCAGGCCTACATGCAGATAAACTCCATCGAGTACCGCCGCAAGAGAGGGGATGTGGACTGTCCCAGGCGTCTTCGCAACATAATAATTACGGCTCCCACCGCAATGCCCAACCAGGAGCAGGTCCGCCTTCGCCAGTGCGCAGTGGATGCGTATAATGTCATCAAGAAATCCTATCCCTGGCTCAAGGACCTGAACATCATCCCCAAGCCCTCGATGATAAAGACGGGCTCCGCAGACGATGACGGGACCGAGAGGGACTGGACATATGACGAGGCTACCGCAAGCCAGTTCGTGTACCTGTATTCCGAGGTGGCTGAGAAGTACAAGGGCGAGATACACCGCCTCTTCGAGTCCAAGGGACATGTCCGTCCGGAGTTCGCCAAGCTCGGCTACAAGGAAAAATCCCTTACCATCGGTTCCGTTGACATCGGTGCAGGAACCACGGACCTCATGATATGCTCCTACCAGTACCAGGGCGGAGGCAGGATCAACCTGACCCCGGTCCCCCTGTTCTGGGACAGTTTCTACCTGGCCGGTGACGATATACTGAACGACATTGTCCTGAACGTGGTCATCGAGAGGAGGGCTGCGGAGAGCGATACCGTCGGGAGCATCCTCAGCATCCTTGAAAGGAGGCTTGCCGCGATGACCGACGAACAGATATCGGCCATCCCCGTCATTGCCAGGGGGGAGAAGAGCGGGTTCAGCCATGACCTCGCCATCATCCGTACGGCAGCGACCCCTTCCGAGAGGATCGAGAACGTCAGGAAACTGGCCCGCGACATGGTCTTCGACTACTTCGGGACCAATGCCTGGGACCAGGGCTACAGGGACCGCCGCTGCAGGGTGGACTTCAATACCCAGGTGTCCATGCCCATCGCCCGCTTCATGCTCGAGCTCCTGCGCCTCAGGAGGCCGTCCAAGGTATACACCTTCGACGACATCTTCCCCGTCAATGTGCCGGCGGACTACCTGCTGCAGCATTTCAGGGACCACTTCGGCTTCGACATCAGGGAGATAGAGTGGCGCTTCGATCCGGATGCGGTGGCCTCCATCGTATCCTCGAAGATGGAGCAGCTGATGAAACAGTTATCCATCATCCTGCATTCCTTCAATATCGACGTGCTGGTCCTCGCCGGTCGCCCCACATCGCTTTACCCCATCACGGACCTCTTCCTGAAGTACCTGCCCGTCTCCCCCGACCGTCTTGTCATGCTCAATGACTACCGTCCGGGAAGGTGGTATCCCCTCTCCTCGCCCGAGGGCTATTTCCTCGACCAGAAGTCCATCGTGGCGGTGGGCGCGATGGTCGGGTATATGGCCTCCAGCACGGGCTTCGGCGGGATGAACATGGACTTCAGGGAGCTGGTCAATAAGATGAGGCCCACGGCCAACTATCTCGGCCAGTACGACAGCGAGAAGTTCCAGGTGCCCTCTCCGTTCATGGCTCCGAGGGACGCTTCCGCGGAGGTGGAGATGGACCATTTCCCGTACTTCATAGGCTGCAAGCAGCTGAACTCGGTAAGCTACCAGGCCCGTCCCCTGTACGCCATCTACAACAACTCCTCCAAGAACCTGCTCAAAGTCACATTCGAACGCAACTTCGACGAGGACAACGAGAAGCTCTCCATCGAGTCGGTAACCGACCAGGACGGGAACGAGATTCCCGCAAGCTCCGTCGACCTCGTACAGCAGTCCCTCGCCGACGACGGGAAGTTCTGGCTGGATACCGGTGAATTCAAGTATCTGTAGAGCCCTGCGAACATGTCCAAGAATTAAACCAGAAGACGCATTATGAATATCGAAGATATAAAAGGCAAGATCCGTCTCATCGATGACTCCGTCGCAGCCATCCGCCAGCACAAGAGCGAGCAGTTCGAGACCCGTTTCCGTCCTCTAGTGATGCAGAAGTGCCGTCTGCGCAAGATGCTCTCCGCTGCCACGAACAACCCTGCGATCGCAGCCTACGGGGAGAGCCAGAAAGGTAAGTCCTACCTCATGAACAACCTCCTCCAGAAGGAGGGCCGCCCCTTCATGGTGATGGCCGACGGGCAGGAGTTCAACTTCGTGGACAGCATCAACCCTCCGGGGGAGGGACGTGAGGCGACCGGTGTTGTGACCCGCTTCACTTCCTTCAGGGGAGAAGGCCAGGAGCAGATGTACTCGGCCCAGTTCCCGGTGCTCGTCAAGCTCTTCAGCGTGGCGGATATAGTATCCATTCTGGTGGACGGTTATTTCAGTGACCTCTCCGATGCCGAGACCTTCCCCGATGAGCAGATAGCCAAGGCCGCCGACGAAATCTACGAGAGATACCGTGACCGCCGTCCCATTGACAACCCTCCCATGGACGAGGGGGACGTCTACGATATCCGCTATTACATCAAGAACTTCATACTGAAGGGAACCAAGCCGCTGTGGAGGTCCTCGTTCTTCGACAAGGTGGCCCTTGTCATAAGGAACATCCCGGTCGAGGACTACGACGAGGTGTTCAGCATACTGTGGCTCAAGACCGAGAAGATGACGGAGCTCTTCATCAAGCTCGTCCATGACCTCCAGCAGCTCCATTTCGCCAAGTACGTCTACCTTCCCATCTCCTCGGTCCTGCACAAGGGGGTGAAGAAGGATACCATCATGAGCGTGGACTGCCTCAAGCTCCTGTACAGCGACGAGGTCATGACGACCGATGTCTACCTCAGGACCCCCGCTGGGTTCAGCAGGGTGGCGGGCTTCAACAAGTCCGACCTCAGCGCCCTTTGCGCAGAGGTGGCCTTCAAGATCGAGGACGAGTACCTCGAAGGTACCCTGGAATATGACCGCAGCATGTTCTCCGGCTCGACGGATGCCAAGGTGAGCCGGAGCGGAGTGAAAAAGGACCTCCTGAAGTACAGCGACCTGCTGGACTTCCCGGGCGCGAGGAACCGTCTGGAACTGAAGACAAGTTTCCTGGACAAAGTCGATACCCAGGACAAGGTACCCAATATGGTGAAAGTGCTCCTGCGTGGCAAGGTCGCTTTCCTTTTCAACAAGTACTCCGATTCCAGGGCGATAAACATCCTCCTTTTCTGCCATGACGGAAAGAACGTCGAGGTGACGAAGATGTACTCCGTCATCGAGCAGTGGATAAACACCTACGTGGGGGACACTCCCGAGCGGAGGCGCAAGACCATCGAGAACGCCGGCGGCATCCCGCCCATGTTCGTCGTGGGGACCAAGTTCAACATGGACATGGTCCAGGAGGACTCCCCGGACAAGAACAATTTCGCAGCTCTGTCCAGCCGCTGGGACGGCCGTTTCGAGGCTCTGTACAAGGACTGCTTCGAGGCAGGGAACGTGGACTGGTTCGAGAACTGGACCGCGGCGGGCGAGACTTTCAAGAACACCTACATGCTGCGGGACTACAAGTACTCCAGCTGCATGGGCGGGTGCTCCAACCTCTATGACGGCTACAGGAAGAGCGATCCCTGTCCCAGGGAGGACAGGATGGTCATGACCGAGTCCTTCTACGCCACCCTCAAGAAATCCTTTGTCGAGAACGCCTACGTCGCCAAGTTCTTCTCTTCCCCCGAGAGGGCCTGGGACCTGTCGGCCACCATCAACAATGACGGTTCGGTCTACATCATCGAGCAGCTTACCTCCGTAGCCCGCAACATGGGCCAGGTCCGTACCGACCTCTTCGACCAGGAGATGAGGGACGTGAGCCGCGAAGTGAGAAAGATAATGGAGAACTACTGGGTCGACCCCAAACAGGGGGACGACCCCAGGGAGAAGATCCGCATCGCCCGCTCCGTCCAGAGGGAGTTCGACTTCGTCTCCAACGAGGACAGCTACTTCTTCGGGCGCTTCCTCCATCAGATGCAGCTCTCCGACCGCGAGACCTACGATGCGGTTCACCGCATTGTCAAGGACCCTTCCCTCATCGAGGACGTCTCCACTGCCAAGGACGGGGAGATCATCCGCAAGAGGGTCCGCTTCGACAAGTACACCGAGCCCGACCAAAGGTGGCAGCGCTTCATTGACATCTACGGTTTCTCGGACAAGGCCGAGGCCCACGACTACCTCGTGAGCAAAGGCTTTGCGGACCCCGATGCCTTCATGGTGAGCGAGGACAAGAAGAAGGCCAACTCCATAGTGATAGCGGAGAGGATCTACAAGATGTGGCTGGATAAGGTGACATCACCCGAGATCCTGAACTCGGTTATGTCCGAGTCATCATTCGACCAGGATGTCATGACCAAGCTGCTCGAGAATATGCATAACGTGGCGGACTACCTGGACCTCAGTTCCCACATGGCGGAAGCCATATCCTCCCTCGTTGATACGATCACCCTGCATACGGCCAACGAGTACCTGGTGACCGATATCCTGCGTACCATAATAAACTCCTTCGTCAACGACTTCGGCTATTCTTTCAGGACACCCGGGGATATCGCCAACTGTCACAGCCTCTCCGACCAGAATGACCTGGAGCTCTTCCAGTACATCGAGGCCGAGAGAAAGTCCTCCTACTCGGAGGCTGAGCTCACCGACCTGTTCAATGACCTCGCCAAGGACGCCAATGCCCTGACCCAGTCCTACATGACAAGCCTCAGCGAGTGGCTTGAGTACATGTTCGTATCATTCATAGGCTCCATGAAGGCCCGCCGTCCCATCGACAAGGAGTTCAATGACAAGGTGGGAGTCATACTGGAGGGACTCAAATAGTTTACGGATAATAGCAAACTCCCATGAAACGCTTTTTTATAAGAGAAAAAGGAACCCC
Organism: uncultured Bacteroidales bacterium; assembly: GCA_905235445.1. Classification (GTDB taxonomy): domain Bacteria; phylum Bacteroidota; class Bacteroidia; order Bacteroidales; family UBA932; genus Cryptobacteroides. The sequence goes on along the minus strand of CAJOLJ010000002.1, from coordinate 97,327 downwards.
TCGCCCTTTCTATCCCTTCTGGATGCCGGATGGAGCGCTGGGATGGCTGTGGCGGCTGTTGGTGTTCCTTGTGGTGCTGCTGCTGTTCATGCTGCTCTCGACCTTGATGTTCAGGGGCTGCTCCGGTACGGGAGGCATTCTTCCCGGAGGGGACAATCCCGGGAAGGGAGGCTCTGACGGGAAGGAACCCTTCTCGGAAGTCAACGTGCTTCCCGGTCTTGGCATAGACATTCCCGAAATAATGCCAAGGGTAGGCAAGGACAGGGGTGACACTCCCACGGATCCCCGCCATCCCGGCGATACCGCAGGGGTCGACAGCCCCAGGACGTACGCCCCGGTGGACTCAACTGGCGGAATAGGGACAACCCCCGGTGAAAACCCCGCCAGGAAGGACAGTGCCGCTGACCCCACGAAGCCAGTTCGCCCCGGAACGGCTGACGAGCCCGTGAAAGGATGGGACCCGAACATCCCTTCCGACCGCCGCAGTTCCAACCTGCCTGACGAGGAGAACAACAAGAAGCCGGATATAAAGGAGAAGGACTCCATAACGGATCCCGATGACGGGGTGTCGAAGATAGACCCGACCCACCTGTATGTCATCCTTGACTCCGGTGCGGACGACTCCACCTTCAACCGCTTCGCGGACGAGTTCACGGCCCTTTACCCCAAGCCGGACCATGTCATTGAGTACTACAATAAGATGTCCAAGACCATCATATTGAAAGTGCCCAGGAACACCAGGGCGAGCATCAAGGCCAAACTGCCTTCACAGATTACGGATGTAAAGTTCTATGTCGTGAACGTGGAGGTCCTCGGGGTGTCGAAAGTGCCCACTGACCCTGCCTTCAAGATGAAGGACTACATCTGGCAGTTCGAGCCCATCCAGGCCTACGGGGCCTGGGACATAACAACGGGAAAGCCCACCGTCAAGGTTGCGGTCGTGGACAGTTACTTCGACCTGAATCATCCCGAGTTCGCGGATGTGCGGATTACCGATCCATACTGCCTCTCACGGGGGACCCAGAACGTGCTTCCCGACCCCTCCGCCGAGGAGACCCCCTACATCCACGGGACCCACGTGGCGGGTATAATCTTCGCCGCCATGGACAATGCCCAGGGCTCCTGCGGAATAGCCCCCTCTTGCACCTTCATGCCGGTAAGCCTCGGTTCCGTTCCCACCAACTACAATGAGATAGAGGGCATCCTTTATGCTATCTACAAGGGAGCCAATGTCATTAACCTCTCCGTAGGCGGGTCCTCGGTGGACCCCGACAAGGTACGGCGCCTTTCCCGCGAGAAGCAGGTGTCCCTCGCCGCAGGTCTTGACAAGGAAGTCCAGGACCTGTGGGACTATGTGTTCTCCCTTTGCGAGGAAAGAAACGTAACCCTGGTCTGGGCTGCAGGAAACGAGAACATCTACACGGCAATCGACGCCTCCAAGAGGAACAATACCACAATCAAGGTCGATGCGGTGGACAAGTCCCTCTCCAAGGCTGACTTCAGCAACTTCGGCAATGTGGAGGCCGACGGGATGCAGTATTCCACCATCTCGGCCCCCGGGGTGGATATCGTGAACTCAGTCCCCGTGGCAATAGGTGGCTATGCCGCCCTTGGCGGGACCAGCATGGCTGCCCCCATCGTTACGGGTGCCGTAGCCCTCATGAAGAGCCTGAACCCGAACCTCACCAATGAGGAAATCATCCAGATCCTCAAGACTACCGCCCGTCCCCTGCCGGACAAGAGCATCGGCAGCCTCCTGCAGATGGAGGATGCGCTGAAGAAAGTCCAGGAAGGCTTCCTGAATTTCGAGGACCTGATGAAGGACCACACCAAGATCATCGGCAAGTGGGAGGCGACCAGGCTGTTCAACCTCGTGCAGAATGACCTCACCACCGGTGTCACAATAAAGATGTACATGGAGTTCACGACCCCCTCATCGGGGAAAATACAGCTCATTACAAGTGAGGGCGACACCTACGAGGGACCCCTCACGGTGCGCTACGGCTCTTCGGAAGTCACCATAACCGAGACAGCCTATGCCACCACGAGCGGAGGTGACAGGATGAACAAGAGCATTTACCACTGTACGCCCGATGAGCAGAAACTGCTCAGTGTCATATCCGAGCAGGAAAGCCGCCGTGACGACATTACATTCAACCTGAAAAAAATTGATGAATAGACTATATGGCAAAAGAAAGCAAAAAGACGGTAACCGTAGCTGACCTCATATCCGTCATAGGACTGGCTGTATTGGCCTTCTTCACATTCATGGGGGCCATGTTCAAGACAGGCGGGGTGCTAAGTGCCAGCATCCTCTATGCAGTGGGCATTACGCTCTTCACATGGGCACTGGTGTTGCTGCTGAAAAGCGCCAAGACCGCACGCAGCGACCAGGCTAAATTCAAGGTTTTCGAGATACTGCTCGCTGTGGCCTACATTGCCCTCGCGGTGTTCGGGGCGACATTCCTGATGCGCTATTTCAGCATATCCACCTCCAAGGATGAGTACATATCCTACTTCAAGCAGGACGTGGAATCGGTGAACGACCTTTTCACCCGGTATGAGAGCCAGGAGAGCGAGGCCATATCCAAGACGGGGACAGGGCTGCGTCTGACCGGGTACATCTGTGACGCCACGGTGAAGTCCATGCTAAGTGACAAGGGCATAACAGCCAACGACCGTGAGTCCATAAACACCTATGTCGGAATCGTCGATGGCGCCATCCTCAAAGGGGATTACGAGTACTTCAAAGCCAGCTATGACAAAGCGGTGAGCTCCTACTTGTCCGATGTCCAGGGCTGGGCAGCCATGAAGGTCCCCTTCGCCGCATCGGGGATGGAAGACCTTGCACTGGAAGTGGCCCAGACCCTCACCGAGAAATCCTCCTTGACGGGAACGGACGGCAACCCCCTCAAGTTCAACCTAGTCAGGGGAAGCGATTCGGTAGTGCACCTAAGTGAGGACTCCCTGGTGTACACCTACGAAAAGCCCACCCTCCTTTTCCAGGACCGTCTTCGCAGCGCCGAGACGACACTGTCCATACCGGGCCTGGCCATTGCCATAGTGATACACCTGCTGGTGCTCATTTCCTATTTCTCCGCCTACCGTTCCAAGGTGGTGCGTCGCAAGGGAAAGGGCTATGCCATCCAGGATGGAGGAATCAATCTTTACGAATAATACGGATGCACAAATAACGAGATACCATGCCAAGACCGATATTACCTGACCTTCCGCCCATTAATGATGCCATCAGGACCTTCCTCATTGCCAGGGGAGACGGGGCACCATTCGACAGGACTATGCACTATATCGAGACAGGGGAGATAAAGATTTCCGACCTGACCAATGCCTCGCCAGCCCGCATCCAGGCCCTCAAGGCCGAGTACGAGAAGTGGCTCAACCAGCCCGAACCCCCCGATCCCAAGGAGCAGCAGGAGTGGAATGAAATCCGCGCCATGTTCGACGATCCCTCCCGGTCCGGGGTCCTGAAAGCCCGCCTGGAAAAGTATGTCACGACATATGACTCCTCACGTCCCGCAGGGAACCACGTGGATGAGGCGAAAGCGAAGATTTCCGAAATCAACAAGAAAGCCGAGAGGGACGAATGGGACATGGTGGACAAGTTCGACTACGGTGCCCTTGTCCGCTACTACAGGGCCCACCCCAACACCTCTTTCTTCCGTGAACTGGATGACTGCCTGTGGTCCCTGGTGACTACCGACAGCAATGTCACTACTGTGAGCCGTTTCATAAATGACGTACCCTCCAGCTCCCACAAGGCGGAGGCCATGGGCATAATCAATGCCTTTGCCGACTGGGACAGAATCAAGCGCCAGCATGACATCTTCCTCCTCGCGAAATACATGAAGGACCATCCCGGCTCCCCGTTCACAGGGGAAGCCAATCTGGAACTCGCCAGCCTCAAGGATGCCGAGATCCACGAGATGAAGACCCAGCCCCGCTATGACAAGGACCGCCTGGACCGCCTGATGAAAGAGGAGATCTTCTCCCGGGATGAACTCATCTGGGAGGGAGTGGTGAGCGAGGATTCCCTCCGCACACTGATGAACCTGGAGCAGATAAAGGCGGAACTTCCGCTCCTGGATTACACCAAGTCGGCCACCGAGTGTCCTCCCAATGCCACGGACGTATACTTCTTCGGGGTACCGTCCACGGGAAAGACCTGTATCATAATGGGTCTTCTGGGGTCGGATAAATTCATACCGGACTACAGGGCCTTCGGCGGGGAGTACGCCAGCGACCTCAACGAGTACAAGGAGGCCGGCATCACCCCGGGATCCACCCAGGGGGACTTCGTGACCCTGGTGAAGGGAAGCATCTCGGACTCGGAGGATGAGACCGTGACCCACCCCGTGAATGTCATCGACATGTCGGGTGAGGAGTTCGCGTTCAGGATTTCCAAGAACGAGGAAGCCGAACTCTCGTTCGACGAGATGGGTACGGGAGCGACCAACCTGCTGAGGAACGACAACAGGAAAATCTTCTTCCTCATCGTGGACCCCACCACCGACGTCATTAAGTTCAACCGCGTCATCCAAGGCTTTGACATGGCCGGCAATACCACCTCCTCGATCCGTACCGTCAGGGTCAACCAGACTTCCATTCTGAAGGGGTTCATATCCCTCTTCGAGCAGCCGGAGAACCGCAGGATCATGGAGAAAGTGGACGCCATCCACATCATCGTGTCCAAGGCGGATACCCTGGATGCGAACAAGGGAGAGTCCCGCTCGGCCCAGGCCAAGATGATAGTCACGAGCCAGTTCACCCAGGAGCTCAAGAAACTTCGCCGCCTGTGCGCCGAGAAAAACCTTGCCATAAACAGCACGACGAATTTCCTGCCGCAGCTCTACACATTCAGCGTAGGCCACTTCTACGTGGGAGATATCTTCGACTACAACTCCGCCGATGCGGATAAGCTCATCACCGCAATCGAGGGCTTCTCTTACGGCCTTCGTGACAGGGACTTCTTTGACAAAATCCGTGACATCCTCAACACCAAGATATTCTAGGCTATGGGAATGATATCATTGCTTATCAGCGGCAACAAGCTCTCCAACAGCGGGTACCAGCCTCTCGTGGCTGTGGGGAACCCACAGCTGTCCATGACTGAACCCTCCTACAGGCAGGGCTTCGAGAGCGTGCCCGGATACTATGAGATGGCAAACGGGGAAAGCCTCCGTCTGTTCGTCTTCATGGCAAATCCCTCCAAGGTCTCCAGCTACGGCTCCAGCAGGTACGGACGCCTGCGCATCGAGCTGTCCATCCCTGCGGGGACGGATATCATATTGGGGGATAGTGTCGTGAGTCCTTACACCCTCCTTGAGGAGATAAGGAACCACTTCTATGCCAACAACATGACATTCTCCGAAGTGTCCTCTTCCTTTCAGTTCAAGGCCGAGAATGATGCCCAGGAACCTTTCCAGCAGATCATCGGCAAGTACACCCTTGCCCCTTCCCGCATGAAGTATATCCCCATGAAGGGGGCCGTGGATGCGTATGCGTCCCTGAGGTCCCGGGACCTCACATTGTCGGAGCCGAAGATGAGGGAGAGACTCTTCCTGGATACCGGTTATGAAGAGTTCGAGAGCATCAGGTGCCTCATCTTGTCGGACCGTGCCACCCCGCTTCTGCAGGTGAAGGAGTTCGAAGTCCCGAGGACCATAAATTACGCTCTCGTCGCAAACGGCAGGCCCCGTCCCGAAACGGTCTCCGCCGAGGGCCAGACCATCTTTGTCCCCAAGGCATCCCAGGGCTCCTATCACTTCATACCCGCATACAGTTTCACCCTCGAGGAGTATCGCTCAGGACGTCTTCCCGAAGGGCTGCATGTCGAAGTTGACGAGGTCAGGGAAGTGATTACCTGCAGCATGAGTGCACAGCCCAATAGGGTGATAAAGACTTTCAGGGTGAACCTTCCCAAGGAGGATGACCTCCCCTCGGACAACTTCTCCTACTACGCCCTCCGCACCTCCGACGGCTCCAGGGAGAAGGTGCTGGACTCCAGGGGGGAAGTGGAGTTCGTGGCGGATGAGATAGACATGCCCTGGGTCCTCCAGTACAGGGGGCCCCGGCAGGACTGCGTCCTCTCCTACTCCAGGAATGCGATAATTACGGAAAGGACCCTGGGCGATACATCCCAGACAGTGGACGTCTATGTCACGGTCCGCCCTGTCGCAAAACCGGGGACGGACTCCCAGTACGGAATGATCCTGCTCCTTCCGTTCACGAAGATGAATGTCTCCTCCCCGAGAAGCATAGGGGAGGTGAAAGTCATCCTCAAGTCCGATGACGGACTCCGGGTCGTGGACAAGGTCATGCCCGAAAAGATTACCCAGGACAAGACTCACTGCATTTGCACCCCGATCCCCCTGTCGCCCAGATGGAAAAGTGCACTGCATCCGGTCCTGACTTTCAAGTCGGAAGACTTTGAGTCCGAACCGGTGGAAGTGATGCTGAACAAGGATGGCGTCAACAAGATAATGGTTCCTGTTGATTTCATCAGGAAAAGTGACGGGGCGAAAGGAGGAAAGAAAAGAAAGAAGAAAGACCGGGACGATTCCGCTTTCATGAAAATCTATCTTCCCATCATAGCCCTCGTCCTTGGGCTTGTCATCGGTGCCCTTGCCATGATGTTCCTCTATCCGAAGATCTCCCCCTCCAAGGAGAAGGCTCCCACCACACAGACGCTTCCATCAGGCAAGAAAGAGAGCAAGGACAACGGAGGGGCCCAGAACAGCCTCGCCCAGCAGGGCACCCAGACCCCGACACCTGATCTTCCCGAGCAAGGAAAGGAGGAGGATAATGCTTCCGCCCCAACGGACGGGGCTTCTGCAAATGCCCCCGCCCCATCGTCCCAGACCAAAGAGGTGCCCTCCGGGACGATAGCCGCCGTGGGATCTTATGTCAATGAACTGAAAAAGGCTGAATTGGCATTTGCGACGGTCCCCAGTATCCGTCAATGGGCCAATACCCAGAAAAAAGACTATCCTGCCCTTGAACAGAATGCCAATTTCAAGCGCCTCGAGCAGTACCTGGGTTATTATGAGAGGGCTGTTGGAATCGTAAATGACGCCAAGGCTGGCAAGTATACGGGAAAACAACTTTACGAAGCGGTGCTCGCCCTGTCCAGATCCGCTACAGGTGACGATATGAAGCAGTTCAGGTTGGCAATCCAGAAGCTTGGCCTTATCGATGACGCCAAATACAAGGATACAAGGGAAGACCTTCTGAAGAAGATGCTCTACGAGGACAAGCCATCGCTTCAGAATGCGGCTTCCTTCGCTGACCTCAGGGCCCTCGACTTCAAGTAGGCGTAAAACAGTGGAACCATTGACCATCATTTGACATGAAATTTCTCAAACTCCTCGGAGTACTTTTAGTCGTAATCGGAATCATCGTGGGAATCATGTTCCTCGGCAAGGGCGGTGGAGCCAAGACGGGCCACGCTTCCAAGGACGGGGCGTACAAGACTCTCGCCGATGAAATCACGACCGAGTGGTCCCAGGCCAAGGGCTGGAACTCCCCTCTTTTCACAAAGCACCTCAATAAGATCACCCAGTCCTACAAGGCGGGTCTCCTCAAGAACCCCACTGACACTTCCCAGCTTCGGGACCTTCTGTGCAACGAGGCTTGCGAGGTGACGGTAAAGGCCCTTGAAAAGTCCTTCTCAACCTCGGGTTGCAAGAAGAAAAGCGTCGATGCGGACTATGCAGGCATCGTGACCCTCACAAAGTACATGGGGAAGGACCCTCGTCTCTCCCAGGCGAAGAGCACTTACGACACCTACGTGGAAATCCTCAATTTCTGCCTCTCCTCCCATACTTTCAAGACCCGCTTCGATGGCAACGAAACGAAGCAGTACACCACCAAGGGCGGAGTCTACCCTTCCGGGACCGCGGTTTACTGGACCCCCTACAAGGACTTCGAGAGCAATGAGATTTACCGCAGGAACTCCTACCAGGGCAATGCGGTGTACAAGTCCAAGCTGTCGAAGATTTCTGAACTGAAAGATGGGCTCGCGAGGGTGGAGAACACCATGAAGAACAATCGCTGGGACTACTACAACCGTCTTGAGCGCGAGATCCATGAATTCTTCCAGGGAATGGACACCGAGCAGCTTACCAAGGAGAACAAGGACAAGTATGCCACGATGTACCAGAACTTTTATGTCGAAGTGAGCCCTTACGAGGCTGCGGACGCCAATCTATCCGGTGTGAGGGGCCGTCTGCTCACCTCCAAGAACGCTTTTGCGAAGCTGGTGGACGATGAGATGGCGAAGAGGGAAGAAGAGAGGAAAGCCTCAAGGAACTGACACGGTATGCGAACAGGAAAAAAGATAAAGACGGGACTCCTGGCAGCGCTCTTCCTGCCACTTTTCCTCTTTCCGCCCGGGACACAGGCCTTTTGCGGGGAGAAGTCCCTGCACCGTGCCCCCCAGGTGGACTCCCTTCAGATGGAAGAGAGGATCAGGGCTCTGCAGGAGGCTCTCTCCTCTGCCCGTGACTCCGTAAAGACCCTCCAGGCCCGTCTTCACAGTGGCCAGGGCGAAACGGGGGACCTAAGGAAGCAGATAGAGGAGAAGGACCGCAGGATAAGGGCCCTGGTAAAGGACTCCACATCTTTTAGCAAGACCATAGACAAGCTAAGCGCCAAGGTTGACAAGGCTGGCGTGAAGGACATGGAGGCCAGGATAACCCAGCTGGAAAAGGACATTGCCGATGCATCGAGAGCCTCAGCCGCTACCCTCGCTCTCAAGGACAGCGTAATAGCTTCCCTTGAGGGTGAACTGGAAAGACGGGACAAACTCCTTTCCGACATGGGGGCCTTCAAGGATGTCTTTGTCAGCAAAGTTCTTTCCGACGGAAAGTCCTATCTCGAGAAGCCATTCTCTCAGATGGACACCCTCTACATGCAGGAGGTCATCCATGAGTGCGGGGTCATACAGGATAACTCCGATATCGCAGCCCTCGGTTCATCATTCACCGACATGCTCGGGAAGAAGCTCTCTTTCGACACTCTTTCCGAAAAGGTAAGCTCCCCTCTAGGCAGGGAGGAACTTGAGGGGGCCAAGGCCCTCTGCTCTGAGCTTCTTTCCGGGTGCCCTTCCCCCCAGCAGCCGGAAGTCAAGGCCCTGGATGATGCCTTTTCAAAGTATGACAAGGCGCTTGGATACCTGCAGGGTATAATGAAAGAGATACAGTCGGTCCTTGAACCCTATCGTTCCCGCACCGACAATATCGAGATTCTAGGTGCCGTGGCGAAGGAGGACATAGACATGGTCCTGTCCAAAGAAGGGAACCAGTATTACAGGGACAAGGTTTTCGCGGCCATCCCCTTCTTCAGGAAGGCCTACGCAGACTATGTCAAGGAACTCGGACAGTCCCCCCACGAGGTTCCGTCCATCGAGAAACTTGTCATTGAGATGAATTTGTAAGTTGTTTTCAAAAAGACTGTCTTATGGAAATAAGAATAGAGGAAAACAGGATTTTCAAGATAACCAGGGCCGTCCCCTGCGAGACGATCCAGGAAGGCCTCATGCAGACCCTCTCCGAGCAGGACAGGATCTTCGCACGCTACGAGATCCGAAACGGCTACTACTGCTGGGCCTTCCCTGACGGGCCATGGACGGCGCTCTCCGAGGCCGATGACCTTGACTGCGCTGCCGTCAATGCCGCCCTCGCCACCCACAGGGAGTCCGTCAAAAAGACCCTCGGACGCACCGACAATCTGGTGGACAACATTTTCACCGTCCCGGACGATAGCTTCATATTCTATCAGGTCGAGCCAGGTGGGGGAATCCGTCTTATGCTGACCGGCTGGGATTACAAGTATCCCGTCAGCCCCACAGCAATGGCGGGAGGCGACCGTGACAGGAAGAAGACCCGTCAGATGGTCGTCGTATCCTTCAAGGAAGGCTCAGTGGGGGTCCCTAAGTACGAGTTCTCCGTCAAGACCCCTGCCGGGAGGGACAAGTCTTTCACCTGCGACGAGCAGGGACGGTGCGTCCTTGGAACCTTGCCCCCGGGACTTAAGTTCAGCATTTTCGGGATATCGACTCCCCATAACGGGGAACTTACCGTAGTTGACGGGCAGGAACTCTACGAGTTCGACGTGACGAGAGTGGTCGACGTTGTGGTGAAGGTGCTTACGGACGGGCTCCCCACCCCGGGGAAGGGCGTTACCGTGAACTACCGTGATGACGAGATCAGTTGCACGACCGACCTGGGAGGCTGCGCCGCGGTGAAACTTCCGTACGTCAGGGATACTTTCGTTGCCGTCACCGTCGGGGACCAGATGCGCTCCTCTCAGATTCAGCTTGGGGACAATGTCTTCGAGTTCGTCTTCGAGACCCCTCCTCCTCCCGTCCCCGAGGAACCGCAGCCTCAGAAGGGGCCGGAACCGGCAGGGAAGAGGGAGTTCGCTCCCAGGATACTTGTGCTCGGTCAGGATGACTGCCTTCTCAAGAGGTTCCCGCTACTTGTGGAAATGAACGGCAGGAGAGTGAGGTACATCTCCGACAACACCGCCAAGGTGTACCTGCCTCCTGTCACGGAAGGGACCAGTATGACGCTCATAAGTGAACTGAGCGAGAAGGACCGCTGTGAGTATGTCCTCAGTGCGGACCAGGAGGAATACGTCTTCAGGGTTCCCTACAAGATGACTGACAGCGACAACGACATCGAGATCCGTGTGGTTGACGGCAAGGACCGTCCCATCACCAATGCCAGCATCAACTTCGAGCAGGACGGACACTCCACCCGCTGCTACCTGGAGGAGGACGGGATTGTCATGATAAGTTCCTCCGATTTCAGGTGCGGGGTGCCTATCCGTACCGTTCTCACCGCCTTTGACAAGGAATACGAGACACTTGATTTCCAGCTGACCGAGGGTGAGAAATCCTACATAATCCAGGTTGAGAAACCCTCCAAGCCTTGGCTCAAGTGGGTCCAGGTCCTGGTGCTGGTCATCCTTGCCGCACTATTGTATTTATTGATGAACTTCTATTTGGGAATACTGCTATGAGCGTACTATATGTAATACTTTGCTATGTCTTTTGGATTAACGTCATAGCTTTCTTCGTGTACGGGATTGACAAGCATCAGGCACACTATCGGAAAAGAAGGGTGTCGGAGGCCATGCTCATCTTTCTTGCCGTCATAGGCGGGGCCCTCGGGGCTCTGAGCGCAATGCTTCTTTTCCGTCACAAGACCCTCAAGAAGAAGTTCACCATAACGGTTCCCATACTCCTTGTCCTCCAGGCGGCACTGATGGTGTTCCTGCCCATGTTACTGAGATAGAGGGGAGGAAGGGCGATGGAAGTGAAGATTGACAGCACCCTGGTGAGAAAACTCACCAAGGACCGTCCGATCGAGGTTCTCCAGAAAATCCTGGACACCCTCGATGCGAAGTACAGGATATTCGCCCCATACCAGGTGCGAAACAACGACTACGTCTGGACCCTTCCGGGCGAGGGTTGGATGACCCTTCCCGAGGCCCAGGGGCAGGACGCTGCGGCGGTACATGGCAGAATTGAGGAAGTGAGGTCGCATCTGGAATCTACCAAACTGATTCCGTCCCCTGTCGCGGACCATATCCTGACCACCCCCGGGGATGAATTCATTTACTGGCGAAGGAACCCCTCAGGGGATGTGGAGGTTCTGCTTACCGGGTGGGATTATGCCTTTCCGACGAGGCCCGTCGTGAGTCCTCCCCGTGTTGCCGTGAACTACTCGGATGCCCGTCCGGTGAGGGTGGTATTCATCGACAGCGGCCTTCCCGTCCCGAACTTCTCCTTTGCCATCAAGACTGTGTCCGGTTCCGCCAAGGTCCTTTCTACAGGGCCCGACGGGACCTTCCTGCTCGGGAACATGAGACCCGGGACCGTGGTTCCCATAAGGGCCGTCTCCAGGGAAGGGGAGTTCGAGCTGAAGGTGGTAAGCGGAGAGGAGTTCTACCGCTTCGATGTCACACCTCCTCCGCCCCCTCCTCCTCCGAAGTGCTCCCTGCTTGTGAGGGTAAGGACAGTGGGTGGAGCTTCCGCCCCCGAGGGTACCCATGTGACGGTGGGTGGAGTGGACCATGTCGTGGATGGGACTTCGACTCTTCTCGTGGAAGGACTTGTCGCAGGAATGAAAGTGAGGGCCAAGTACAAGGAGGACACTTCCATATTCTCGGACGTGGACCTTGTGGAAGGTGAGAACGAAACCACTCTCACCATTCCCGACCCTCCCGTTCCCTGTTCACTGACAATACGCCTTTTCAAGGGCAGCGGAGCCCTTATGCCGGGTGAGATACTATCGGTCGGCGGGACGCAGTACAAGACAACCTACAACGGTGAAGTCAACCTTCCCGGCCTGCGCAAAGGGGACACCCTGTCCGTGGTGTACGATGCCCATCCCGAGGTCTGCGCAACCAAGGTGATAGAGGAGGGGGAGAACAGGATTGACCTGGTGTACACGGAACCTGTCGTGGTCGTACCTCCCCCGCAGGTGAGAGTGCGTATCTTCAATCGGCACGGGGACCCCGTCTGCAAAGTGCCTCTTCGCTTCAAGACAAGGAAAGGTCCCCTCGAGCAGGTGACCGACGGGGAGGGTTGCGTATACTTCCCCGCCGAACTGTTCACCCCGGGTGAGAAGGTGAAGATTTCATTCGAGTACGTCCATCCGTCAAGAAAATAGCACCCCCATGCCCGATTTCATAGGAAAGTCATGGACATGCACCCCAGTCCGTCACTTGAACTCCCCCAAATAGAACAAGAACATGGCAAAATCCGACAAACCCCGTACATACAATACTGGATTCAAGGTAAAGGAGAATCAGTTGCAGTATGACCTGCGCCTGAGAAAACCGTTTCCCTGGGCGTGGCTCCTGCTTCTTCTTCTTCCACTGCTGCTGATTCCTTTCGAGAGGGACATAACGGTCCATACGCTGGGCCTCGAGGGAGAGGATGTCCCAGGGTGCAGCGTTGAGATGAAATACACTCAGTACGCCCTTCTGAAAGAAGGGGAGTTCCTCTATGTCAAGGAACATAACGTGTCCGCAGTCACTGACTCGGCTGCCCTGGCCACTTTCAGCGGGGTCCGGGTGAGTGTGTTCTCTTGGCTTTTCCATCACTTCGAGAGTGCCCGGTTCCTTGCCAGGAAAGGCCGCCGTACAGGAGAGAATTCCTTCCCCATCCACTCAAGGCAGACCGAGCCTCTTCCCATCGTTCTTGAGAACGGTTCCTTCGAGGTGGAAGTGAGAAGCCGCTCTTACGACATGCCGATCCGTGGAGCGGAGGTCGAGGTGGAACTGAGTGACCGACCGGACAGGGTCCGTGCGGTGACCGATTCTTCCGGAAGGGTGCTCATCCCGGGAGTCAAGCCGGATGTCATCGCGAGGAGCGTCACTGCCTCGAGGGAGGGTTACAAGCCTTCCGAGAAAGAGGATGTGAGGGTAGGTGACTATGACGAGCGGCCTCTTGTCCTAAGTCTGGACATAGTGCTCGAGAGCGTGGATATCGTCATGTGCATCGATGCCACCGCCAGTATGGACAGGCCCCTTTCAGTCGTGAAGAAAAATGCCCTCACTTTCCACAGGGAATTGCAGGCAAGATGCGGCAAGTACGGCAAGACCATTAACGGGATGCGCCTGAAAGTCATTCTGTTCAGGGACTTCGCCGCTGACGGGAAATACGCCCTCCAGCAGTCGGATTTCTTCGAGATTCCCTCCATGGAGACTGATTTCGAGTCGTTCATCAGGGGAATTGCGGTATCGGGCGGCGGGGACACCCCCGAGAACGCCCTTGAGGCCGTGGCCTCGGCAATGAACTCCAAGTGGAGGACGGGAGCGGGGATCCGCCGTCAGATAGTTGTCGTCTGGACCGATGCGCCCGCCCATCCCATCGGCAAGGTCGGCCTCACAAACCCTGTCTATCCCAAGGGCATCCCCACTTCCTTCGAGGACCTCACCTCCCAGTGGGAGAGCGGAGCCTACGGGGATGACGGTTCCATGAAAAAGAGAATAGTCCTGTTCACCCCCAGTTCAACCCCGTGGGACGAGATAATGTCCACCTGGACAGGGGTCTATCATGAGGCTGAGGTCAAGGGCGTGTCAATCACCTCCTATGACTTCGAGCGGATAGTGGACAGGATAGCGCAGAACATCTAGGATATATGGAGCAGGAAGATAAAAGAGTCAGTGCATACAGGATAGCCATCGGTGCGGTAGCGATACTTGCCCTTCTTCTTTCCTGCGCCCTGGCGGTCCTCCTCTACAAGTTCTATGAGGGCCGCTACGAGACCGTCGTATCCGAATCCTTCCAGGACGGCTCCACTTACAGCGGGCAGGTCCGAAGGGGAAGGCGTGTGGGCTTCGGTGTCGCAGCCTATCCCGACGGACGCCGTTACGAGGGGTTCTGGAAAGAGGACATATTCTGCGGAAAGGGCACCCTTTCCTATCCCGACGGGCTGTCCTACGAGGGAGTCTGGGTGGACGGAAGGTTGGAGGATGCGGAGATTTCCTCGGAGGAATTCCATTACAGCGGGGCGGTAAAGTTCATGCCGGACTCTGTCAGGGTCATTCCCGACGGGTTCGGGAGGATGGTCTACAACATCACCGGCGAAGTATATGTCGGGAACTGGAAGGACGGCAATCGCCACAGTCTCGGGCGACTCTTCCGCCCGGACGGGACCTACAGCTTCGGCAGATGGTCCTCCGGCAGCCTTGTCGTTCCCTCCGGCAAGTCCTTTGCCGACGGGGACAGAGTCTACGGGGTTGACATTTCCCACCACCAGAAACACATTTCATGGGACATCCTGGCCCTGTACTGCAACGCCTCGGGTACCGTGTACTCCGGCAAGGCCAAGAGCTACACTTATGCACGTCCCGTGGACTTCGTCTACATGAAAGCTACCGAAGGGGAGTCCCACAAGGACACCAAATACCTGGAGTATGTACAAAATGCCCGCACCCACTATATCCCCAAGGGAGCCTATCACTTCTTCAAGGAGAACGTCGGAGCCGCAGCCCAGATGCGGAACTTCTTTTCCGTCGCCGTCTTCGACCGGGGGGATATGCCTCCGGCCCTTGACGTGGAACTCGACCCGAAGGTGGCTAAGAACTACGGAGAGAAGAGGCTGCGTGACTCCATACTTGTTTGCCTGAAAATGATGGAGGAGCATTTCGGGGTCAGGCCCATCATCTATACCGGTGACAGGGCCCGGTCCTCGTACATGGATGACGACTGTTTCGCAGGGTATGATTTCTGGCTGGCACGCTACGGCAAGGAGCCGCAAAATGAAAAGTACAGGATGTGGCAGTTCAGCCAGGGAGGACAGATGTCCGGACTCAAGCGTGAATACGACATTGACCTGGACGAGTTCATGGGCACCTACCGCTCTTTCAGGAATTACATCTACACTCACCAGAAAACAAGGTACTGAGCCCCGCTTCCACTGCTTCCTCCCGACACTTTCCGCACATAAGATTTTCCCCCAGGACCGATATCTTTATTTCCCCCGACACACATCGATATGGACCAACGCATTTCCCTCGCAATAAGCGGAGTCAAGTCCCTTCGTTCAGGGTACAGACCACTGATAATAATCGGCAACGGCGCCACCCCTGCCTCCGAGCCCCAGTACCTGACGGGCATGGACGAGGCCTCCGGCTACTATGGGATACGCTGCGCTGTGGACGAGTGCACCTTCTTCTATATGGCGAACCCTTCCGCCATACTGACTGAGGATGGGCTGCATCACGCCAAGCTGCGCATCGCTCTTTCCATCCCCCCGGGAACGAGGTTCCTGGAGGGGCAGGTCCCGGTGAGCCCATATGTCATCCTGGAGAAAATCAGGAACCATTTCATATTCTACAATATGACCCCCGAAGCGGGCGGGAAAGCCTACCGCTTCAAGGGCGAGGCGGATGACCAGATTCCTTTCGAGGCGCTTATCGATAAATATACCCTCGGTCCCCTTGCCTTGAGATATGTCGAGATGAAGGGGGACAAGGACGCATTCCTTCCGCTGAACTCCAGGGAGGAGTACCAGATGCTTTTCTCGGACCCCGGATACCCTGAGTTCTCATCCATCAGGAGCCTTGTCATCTCCACCAAGGGCGCCCCTTCCATTCCCAAGGTCCATCTCTCCATCCCGCGCGAGATTGCCTACAAGGTGATGGTCAACGGCAAGGAAGCCGGTACGGTTGTAAGCGACAACGACAAGTTCACCTTCCCCAAGACACCCTCGGCACTGAAGCCGCACTTCTATCTTCCCGGGTTCGAGTTCGTGCTCGGTGACGTAAAGATAGGTATAGTTCCACCGGGCGTGGACCTGACCTTCAACGAGATGGAAGAGATTATCGAGTGCCGCGTGGGTTCCTATCCTGAAGTGAACCGCAGGACCTTCCATCTTTTCTTCAACAAGGAACAGGGACTGCTGGATGCTGATTCAGTGAGGGGGAGGTTCTACCTTCACTGCGAGGCCCTGTCCCGCGACAAGACCCTTGACGAGAACGGGGAAGTGGATTTCATCGGGGACGAGCTGGACGGGCAGTGGACGCTTTCATTCTACGGGAGCGAGGATTGGCTGCTGTCCTACGACAAGGACAGACCTCTTCTCGGTTCCATGTCCCTTGGGGACTTCGGTAGTGACATAAATGTGTTCATAACGGAGACTTCCGATGTCCCGCAGTCCGTCTGGGAAGAGGAGGACAGGAAGAAGAGGGAAAAGCTGGAGAAGGAAGAGGAGGAGAGGAGAAAGGAGGGGCAGGCAAAGAAAAAGGCTTCCGCCAAGAAACAGGAAGGGGAGGAGCAGCAAGCCCCGCAGGTTGTCTACACCATAACCGTCAACGGGCGCCCCATAGGGAGGGCAGTGCGTCCCACCGACAAAATCGTCTACCTCTCTGAGCCCACTCCCCTCAAGGCGCATTACATGAACCGGGGGTTCGAAATGACCCTCTCGGACGCCCTTTCGGGGAAATGCCCCGAAGGGGTGGAAGTCGAAATTGACAAGGGCAGGAATATCATTGAGTGCAAGGTCCCCTCCACACCCCAGACCAAGAGCATTGAGTTCAGCCTCGTTTTCAATGGCATCGGGATAGAGGAACCGGACTTCCATTTTGAGCACTACTTCCTCCTGTGCCTGGAAAACGGGGACATGAGGGCGCTGGGTGAGCGTGGAAAGGTGGAATTCGTGGGGGAGGAAATCGACCGGACCTGGAAACTCATCTACGACATACCGAACCGTTACTGCCTCTCGGTGAGTGCGGAAAGACCTGTTTTCCCTTCTTTCATCCCGGATAGGTTCGAAGAGAGGATGACAATATTCATAACTCCCTTCATCAGGACGGCAAAGCCCATCCCGCCGCCACCCTCGACACCGATCAACAATCGGGGGAATTTCTGGATAAAGCCCTATTCCGTCTTTGTCAACGATGTGCAGATGGGTTCCGTCGCCAACGGCTCCGATACCTTCATCTACCCGGAGACCCCGTGCGAGAACGACGAGAGGATGTACTATCCCTCTTTCCAGTTCGTCTACGGGGATGTCAAAAGGGGCAAGGTCCCTTCCGACTTCCGCCTCCAGATGGATGACCAGAAGCGGGAAATCCGTTGCTATGTAAGCCCCGTCCCCAGGGTCTACACTTTTGAGCTCTCCCTCATCTACAATGATGACGTACAGAGGGACCAGGCTGACTGTGAGGACGTGTATCTGGAGTGCGTCGAGAAATCCATCCAGAAGCAGGTCCCCCAAAGCGGCACAGTGGAGTTCTACGGGGACGAGCTCGACAGGACCTGGAGGCTTGACTACAGGGGCTGGAAGGACTGCACACTGTCTTTCGACAGGAACAATCCGGCCCTCTGTGTGCTGTGCTTCGCCCAGGTGGACGGGGAAGTCAACGTGTGTTTCTTCAGGAAGCAGGCTGAGATTGTCCAGCTGCACTCCTCTTCCGCCTCGGCGAGGGACAACCTCCCATTCGGGTTCACGGTGAAAATACAGGGTAGGGGAGACGAACAGGATGGCCAGGCAAATGGCCTGGATGGGCTTTCCCTCAAGGTGGCGCTGATTTCCAAGTCCGGGAGGATATTCAGGGATGAGGTCCCGCTCTTCAAGGAGGAGGACCCCGACCCGGAGGCCTCGCATCGCCATACCCTTTGGTATACCACTGAGTTCATACCTCTTTCCTCTCCGTGGAGGACGGACCCTCCCTCGAAAATCAACCTGGCCTCCCAGACCGTGTACTTCAAGGCTCGCAACCTTCTTTCCCAGACATTCGAGTCAGGGACCAAGAACAGCATCAAGTTCGCCTCTGACATGTACACCTTCACTCCTCCCGAGCCGGAGAAACAAAGGAAGAGCGGGAAAGAGATACTGAGGGGGATATTGCGGTTCCTCGCATATACCGCCCTGGCCATCGTAGTTATCCGTTTGATCTGGGAATTTCTCCTGTAGAAAAGAAAGAAAGGGGAAGGAATTTCTTTCGGGAACTGGCGGCAGCCCTTGGCCAAATGAACTGAAATACCTATTTTTGTGAATACCGACAGGGGGCCTCTCCCTTTTTTCGGTCCGGCGCACTTATAATTGACACTGAACTATGTTTACCCTCAAAGAGAATGAAATAGTAGGTGGTTACCGCATTTGCTTCCTGATAAAGGAGGGGATGTACAATTCCACGTACAAAATCAATGACTGGAAGGGAAGTCCCTACTTCATGAAGCTGTATGATATGGATCTTGTTCCCGAGAAACTCAGGGACGGCAAGACCGTAAGGGAGATAGTGAACTGTCGGAAGATTATCCACGAGAACATAATATCCTTCCACGGCGAGGGCATGCTCAATGTGGGCTCCAAGTCCTATCCCTATCTGATGACGGAGTACTTCAAGGGGAAACTCCTCTCGGAGTACATAGCTGAAGGGCACCTGTTCACGGAGGACCAGGCGGTAAGCATCGCCATGGGTGTGCTGAAGGGACTTTCTTATCTTCATTCCACCCACAAGCTGAACCATAACGACATCTCTCCCCGCAACATTATCCTGGACTCTGCAGGAGGGGACAATTACATCCCGAGGATAATAGACATGGGACATCTGTGCGAGACCATTTCCAAGGACGCACCTTTCCCGACGGAGGACCTCAATTTCCTGTACTGCTCCCCCGAGGCCGTGAATGGGACTTTCACCCCTGCGGGTGACATATTCTCCCTCGGTGCGGTATTGTATACCATGCTCACCGGGATCGCACCCTGGAACGGTACCATCAGCGAGACTGCATCCCTTCTTTCCAAGAAGATGAAGATAAAGACCCTGCGTTCCGCCGACCTGGACAGGGGGGCCCTCAAGGAAAAAGGGGTCAGCGACCGTCTCATCAAGATCATATCGATTCTCCTCGAAAAGGACCCCGAAGCGAGGCCCGACGATTCCTATGCCATGGACTTCCTGACCGGCAAGGTCGATCCCTTCGTAGTCAAGAAGAGTCCTTCCACCTCCGCTCCCCACGACATCCCCGCCCAGAGGGAGGACCAGGACAAGGACATGGGTGTCACCGTGGAAATCAAGCCTGCGAAAGGGGGCGGTTTCGCCGATGTGGCAGGGATGGATGAACTGAAAGAGGACCTGAAGAAGAGGGTGATATGGATTCTTCGGGACAAGGAAAAGGCTCAGAAATACCGTCTCACCCCTCCCAACGGGATGATCCTGTACGGTCCTCCGGGATGCGGCAAGACCTTCTTCGCCCAGAAGTTCGCCGAGGAGGCCGGTTTCAACTTCTCCATGGTGAACGGTTCCGACCTCGGAAGCATCTATGTCCACGGGACGCAGGGGAAGATAGCGAGTCTGTTCAAGGAGGCCGAGAAGAACCCTCCCACGATACTTTGTTTCGATGAGTTCGATTCCTTCGTCCCTGCCAGGGGGACATCCGCCTCTGAGCACAGGCCGGAGGAGGTGAACGAGTTCCTCAGCCAGCTCAATAACTGCGCCCTCAAGGGAATCTTCGTCATCGGCACAACCAACCGTCTCGACATGATAGACCCCGCGGTCAAGAGAAAGGGTAGGATGGACCTCCTCGTGGAGATTCCCGCCCCGGACTTCGAGACCCGCAAGGCAATATTCAAGATTCATCTGAAGGGGCGTCCCCTCGCCGATGACATCAACTATGACACTCTCGCAGAGATGACCGACAACTATGCCTCATCCGACATCGCATTCATTGCGAACGATGCCGCACTGATGGCAGCCCTCGCAGATGAGCCGATAACCAATGTGCTTCTGCAGAATTCGATAAAGAGTAACAAATCATCCCTCCCGCCGAAGGAAAAAGTCTCCAGAATAGGATTTTAACACAACTTTAACACAAGTACGAACTATGAGTAGAATTCAAGACATTTCCGAGTACCTCTCAAGCCAAGGCTTAAGGCCGGAGCCCAGGGATTACGGCCTGTACTTCCGCTACAACATGCTCAACTTCACCATCATTTATGATGACGATGACTCAGAGTTCCTGAAAATCAACCTCCCCGCTATCTTCGATGTCAATGATGACAATCTCGCCGATGTCCTCCTTGCCTGCAATGCGGTGAACCTCAAGAGGAAGGTCGTCAAGGCATACATCGTTGACGGTGACAGCGTATACGTGACGGCAGAGCAGCTCCTGGACACCAATCCCGACTATGAGGATGTGATTCCAAGGACACTGAACATGCTAGTCCAGGCCCGTGACTGCTTCTACAATGAGCTGAAGGGCTAATCGTTGGGGGACATCTTCCCTGAAATCCAGGGGTGGGACTGTGTAGGCAGTCCCACCCTCTTTTTTGCCGCATCTGCTGAGCCTGTATTCGCGCTTTCCGATGAAACAACCCCCCAACCAGCCCATCTCCGAAGCAGGCTTCTTTCCTTGTTCAGACCATGGCAGTCCTGTTCTTCTCTCCCCTTATCGATGCATCCACATACAGGCCTTCCCTGCTGAATATGACATTGTTGAGGATGAGAGAGTCAAGCACTGGCTTCACCTTGTCTATCTTCTCCAGGTTAAGTTCTATCCTTCCCCCCTCAATGCTTTTCACGACCCCGGGGGGAAGTTTGCCCTGAATCTTTGACTTGAAAGTGTCCAGCAGGAAATTCAGCATGGTCCCGGCATCGATTCTGGCCGCCACCCTGCTTCCGTTTATCCCGATGAGGTGAATGTCCGCACCGATCTTTTTGGAGACATTCTTCCCGATGAGGGGAACTTTCACTGAGGCATTGTACTCAACGTGAAAGCAGTCGTTGGCTCTGTAGGAAAGGTCCAGGTCATAGCCGGCCCTTTCCTTTATCATCGAGCATATTTCAGGATATGTCAGGGAGAGAATCATCTTTCAAGGTCTTTACTGTTCAAGATACTGAGGCTTTTGCTGCAAGAAATAAACCAAAAACCCTCTGCCCGAGGTGAACATCAGACAAGAGGGATGAACAACAAAAACCATCCCCGGGAATCCGGGGATGGAATAATCAGTTGGTGAGATGCCTCGCACTGGCATCCCTGCAGGAATGCTACTGGACAACCTCAATCTTGGTTGTAAGGATGTTCAGATATCTGCCGCTTCCGGTGAGGCCACCGAAATATCCCGTAATGGTGACAGTCTTGTCCACATAAGAATCGGCACCCAGGCTGGAATGAGGGGAGCTTACGCTTCCCATCTTAGTGGCAGTGTCCACGCCGTCGATCTCCACGTTGTAGTAGTTCCCTGATTTTATCAGTTTCCCCTTGAGGGAGATGAACTCGGAGGTCGTCGATGAATAATCGGTCGCAATGAGGGTGACATCCTTGGGGGTGGGGTAGGTGATGGCGTTGCCGGTGGAAACGGTCTTGAACTCGCTCACGGGGTCAATTTCAATAATGCCGCTGTAGCTCTTCATTGTCCCGGTAATTTCAACCTCGTCCCCGATTGCGGGCGTGTTGGCGGTTTCATAGACATATATGGCGTTGGTGCCGTCAGTTACGACATAACCCCTGGAGGTGAGGCCGGACACCAATCCGCCGAAGGTGACGGTCGTGCCGACTTCCGCCGTGATGATTTCGCTGACACTGGCCACGGTGGTCCCGCTACCGGGATTGTCATCACCGCCACCGGGATTGTCATCTCCTCCGGTGGTCCCTGAAGTCTCGATTGCAGTTGCAATGATATTCACGAATCTGCCACCTCCGCTCAGTCCGTTGAAGTATCCGACAACCTTGATCTTCTGTCCGTCATAGGCAGATGCGCCGAGGCTCTCATGGGGATAATAGATGCTGCCCTGCTTTGTTGCGGTATCCACTCCGTCGAATGCTACATTGTAATAGTTCCCGGAGATTGACAGGGTGCCCTCGAACATGATGTACTGGGCTGTGGAGGCGCTGTAGTTCTCGACGGATGATGTGATGTCTACGATGGCAGGATAGGATATGGCATTGCCTGTGGAGATGGTCTCGAATGCCGTAGGTGTGGTGATTTCGGGAACCCCGTTGTAGGTGGTCTTGGTTCCCGCAACCTTCACCTTGTCACCCAGGGCGGGCTTGTTGGCGCTTTCGTAAACGAAGATTGCATCGGTCCCGTCCGTGAGGACATAACCCCTTGAAGAGAGGGCTCCCACCACTGCGGTAATCTCGCAAGTGGCGTTGTCCTCAAGGGCGATTATCTGGGAGATCGTCGTCTCGTCATCCACTGTGGGATTGTCATCGCCACCGGTGGACGCAGTGAAGAAGGAGTTGTCCCAGAAGATGAGCTGCTGGGTGGTGCTGTAAATGCCGGGGAAGCAGATGAGGTCACCCGTGGCATCCGCTTCAAGGACGAGGCCCTGATTGTTGAGATTGGCGTACACCGCAATCTCGTTATCGCCCTGCTTGACTTTTCCGTTGCGGTCTCCGTCAGCAATGCCGTCTGTCACGGTAATGCCCTCAACCTTGATCCTGCGGCTGAGGTTGGCGGTGTAGTCGGCGGTAAGCTCGGCGATGGTCATGACAGTCTCGGGAATGGTCCCGCCTGCAGAGCTTACCATCTCCTCACCGACTGAAGTGATCTCGGGGAGGCCACGGTACCAGTATCCCTTTCCGGAGAGCTTGCCGGTGATCTTGTCACCTGCGCTAAGTCCGCTGTCCCTCATGTAGAGGAGGATGGCGCCGCTGGCATCCTCGATGTAGACGTTGCTTCCGTTCACATAGGAGACCACGGCATTGTTGGTGGTGAACTCGGCGGTGTAATCGGAGGCGGTATCTGCGCCTGTGGACTCTGTGGAAATCTGTGCCACGATGCCTGCGACATTGGTCGCGACATTGGGGTCGACGGTGGGCTCATCGGGGTCGGTGGTGGAGCTTCCTGCACCCTTCTTGTAAAGCTGGATGGGCTTCTGGTTGGCGTAGGAAGTGCTCTTGTAGTACCTGAAGCGGAGCTGGTTGGAAGCGGAGTTGTAACGCAGGTGGGCGTCTGCGGAAACAATTCCCGCACCGTCCTCTTCCAGGGAAATGGTGTTGACGTAAGGGGTCTCGCCAGCTTTCAGGCCGTTGGCGTCGCTCTCCTGACCGAAGTACAGGCCATTTGCTGCCTTGATGGCATAGCCACCGTCGATAGCCTCGATGGTGACGGCTGCTGCGTCAACGGTCTCGTTGGAAGCTATAGTGTTGTCAACGATTGTGACAGAGATACCGTTCTCAACAGCATCGATTGTCTCCAGACCGGTGTTGAAAGCTACGGGATCCGTTCCGTCGCCCTCATAGACGATAAGATAAGTGCCGGCCCAGTCGGCGGGAGCCTCGGTGACCTTCACGTAGTCACCGCTTTCCTCTGTGGGGTTGTCAGGATCGTCGGGATTGTCCGGAACCTCGGCATTGGGATCGTACTCCTGCTCACCCTCGAACTCGGGATTGATGGTGACAGTGAACTGGGCATCCACACGGAAGACGTCACCGATGATGTTGGTGCGGTAGTTCTTCTTGATGGGGACGTTGGTAAGGGCGAAGGGGATGGGGTCCTTCGCTGCGGTCCCTTCCTTGGAGTTGACAACGAAAGTGACATCGACAGTGTTCTCACCTGCGAGGACATAGTTCGTCAGAATCCTCTGGTGGGTGTTGGCGTAATTGCCGTGAGCGGCGCTCTCTGTCACGGGAGCGTCCTTGAACTCGATGTCCTTGGGGTCAGCTACCGTACCGGCGAACAGGTCGAGGGTCGTAGGAACCTTCTGCAGGGTCATCGACGAGGATGCGAACTCAATGCCCACGGCCTTTGCCGCCGCAATGTCCTCATTGGGAGCGAGAACGTTCACCTGGGCGAAGGGACGCCTCAGTACGATTTCCTTGTTGATGTAAGTGTCCTGTCCGGTGGAGGCAGTGACGAGGACCGTCTCGTTGGCGAAGAATGCGTCACGGGTCTCGTCATTGGCGAGGGAAGACAAGTTGGAGACGGTCATCTTCTTGTTGGGGAAGTCAACCGCATAGTAGCCGGTACCGCTCTTCTGGGCCCAGAATACGATCTGGTATGTGCCGCCGTTTACGAGCTTCGTGTTGAAGGTGCCGACCTTGTTGCTGACGGTAGCCTTGTCCTCGGAGATGTACACACCGTCCTTGTCGTAGATGCCGACCAGGAGTTCATCCACCGTTGTCCCGTCGCTCATGGCCTTTGTGGCAGCCGAAGATGCGAGGGTGACGGTGAAAGTCGCGTCAACTTCATTCCCGCCCTGCTGGATGGGAACGATTTCTTCGCGGGTACAGGAGAATGCGCCAAGAAGGAGCGCAACTGCTGATGCAAAGCAAAGAACCCTTTTCATTAAAGTTAGATTTTTGGTTATTTAAAAAAAACGATTGGTACTATCCGTAGTGTTTGCGAGTGTGGTATGCTCCATGCAGGACCATGTTTCCTGCAGGATGCGGATGATGAAAGTATCTGTTGGGATAGCAAAGATACTCTTTTTGCTCCCTTTTGTCAACCTTTCCGAAGGAAAGACAGGGGAAAAAGTGACAATTTTTAAAGAGCGGACTTCTTTTTCCTCTTCGGGGCAAAGCCCCCGGAAAAATCTTCCCATTATCGGATTTTTCTTGCTATATTCGCAATTCAGTGGCACTGAAACTGCTTGAGGGGGCTTTGCGCAGCGCCCCCGGCGGTTTTTCATGCAATCAATAAACACTCAGTTACAGCACATCATGTCCGACAGCAACTACATGCCGTCCCCAGTGGCTCCGCACCTGTACTCCGCCGTTATGGGCGCCGTCCTCGGTGATGCCTTCGGCAATCTCACGAAGATATCTTCCAAGGGAGAGATCACCTTTCCTTCCCTCGACACTCTTTCTCCGGAAAAGAATCATACCTCATATACCGTCCAGGCCCTGTCCAATTTCTGCCACACATCTTATTTGGCGTCCCGGGCCGAGGATTACAAGGCCATGGACATCGACCCGGACATCCAATACTT
Organism: uncultured Bacteroidales bacterium; assembly: GCA_905235445.1. GTDB lineage: Bacteria > Bacteroidota > Bacteroidia > Bacteroidales > UBA932 > Cryptobacteroides. The sequence goes on along the minus strand of CAJOLJ010000002.1, from coordinate 71,911 downwards.
TGACGAAGCGTACAAGGCATACGCCGCGTGGCTTCTTATGCAGAAGGGGGATTTCGACCTGAAGAAAGTCAGGAGATTCGCCCGGAATGGCAATATCTCTTCATGGGTCATCGGACTCGATACCCTTTATGGGAAGAAGAGGGCCGATCCACTGTTCATGAAGATACTCAAGGACAATGTTGACGAGAAATATGACATTCTGCTGGATGAGGTGGAAACCGCTGTCGGGCCGTCCCACCTCCTGTGGGTGTTCCCGCTTATGAGCATCCGTCTTTTTGACGCCCACGCCGGCATGAAGAAGGTCCCGGCCAAGGTGAAGGAAAAGTACCATGGAGCCTGGTTGGGTTCTTTCGTCGCGGAGGCGATGACGATGACGACTCACTGCTTCCCGAGCATCCTCTCAGGGATGTTCCTCTCCCAGGTCTGGAACGTCTTCATGAAGGGCAATCCCGGCTCCACCGATCTTCGTATCGCCGTGCAGGAGGCCCTGGACAGTACCCGTGACCTGATGGAGGGGAAGTTCACCCTGAGTGACAAGGTCCCGAAGAGGCTCTTCAAGAAACTGCACCTTGAAATCTACGTGCCCCGCAGGGAGGAACAGATTGCCCAGATGGAGGATTTCTTCGGTAAGGTGGAGTATATACTTCAGAGCACCCCGCTCTCCCCAGGTGTGGACCGCTTGACATATCTGCGCAATCTGGGGGATGGCAAGAGCGCCGAGTCCGTCCTTCTCATCGCCCTCTTTGCCTGCCTCAGTGCGAATGGCGATTTCGAGAGGACACTTGAGATTGCCGTGTCCCACGGCGGGGACAGGAGCGCCAGCGGCTTCCTTGCCGGTGCCCTCTGCGCAGTCCAATTTACGACTGCGCACCTGGACCTCACCGACTATTTCGATGAAATACATTTCACCAACCTGATTTCCGAGATCTCCTATGGAGTAGTCAACCCTCCCATGGCGGTGGGCCTCGAACAGCCCTCCGACCAGTATGACGTGGAGTGGATCAGCAAGAATCTGGATACGGATTACTATGCGCTCTGCCTGGCTATGGCTACCGAGTTCGCCCGCAGGACCGGACAGAAAGGCATCAGGTTCTATTTCCGCTTGCCGGACTGCATCATTTTCTATGCGATGGACGCCAAGACACCCTCCGCACAGGGCCAGTACATCGCAGTCTCCAAAGACCGGGGAACCCTGGAGGCGACATACCCCACACAGGACTTGCTGATGTTGGCGGTGGCACTGGGAATCGCCGAGGACGACAGGACCGGATCCTACGAGCCCACCGAGGACGAAGACTTCGATGATAGTGGGGATGACGGGGACGGGTATGATGACGAAGTTCTTCAATCCCTTTGGGGAGGATTTGACTTCGGGCGGGTGGAAGAGACCTTGACCGATATGGTTTTCGGGGAACTTGCCCTCCATGCCCTTCGGGACATAGTACATCCCCTCGATAAAGATAAGATGCCCGAGTCCGTTGTCCTGAATGCCGATGTCGACACCATCAGCTACTATAAGCTGGACGGGTACTTCGACGCCCTTACTGACACGTTGGCGGATATGACTGAAGATATAAAGGAAAGGTTCATGGAGGAGAACGGGGACTGGGACGAAGGGGAGGATGACCAGGAGGAGTGGGAGGACGAGGATGAGGATGACTGGGACGGGGATGAGGAGCGGAAGTATATAACCAGCAAGAACGGACCCACTCCCCACGGGGGTGTGCGCCTGGAAATGATCCCCCGTGACCCTTTCGGCAGTATCTGCCCTCCGGGCGAAGCCTCGGAAATGGAAATCATAGAGTATGATATCATGGGGAGAGTCGTGTTCTCCCAGAAAATAACCGTCCCCAAGTTCAATCCCGGAAACAGGAATTAACTCCCTCCTTCCGCCCTTTTACACCATAAAATCAATACCAACCAATAGCTATGAAGATAAATAGAGCAATCTCAGTCGCACTTTTGCCCCTTGCCCTCTTCGTGGGGCTCTCCCTCCTGTCCTCCTGCTCAGGAGGGGACTATGCCCTAAGCGGAGATACGGTCACGGTGAAAGGGAAGGTCGCTACGGTAAGGATCCAGGTAGTGTCCCCTTCCATAATGCATGTAAGCGAGGTGCCGGGAGGCAAGTTCTCCCGGAGGGAAAGCCTCATGATTGTCCCCCGGGAGGGACAGTTCACGGATTTCAGCGTGAGCCCCAGCGAGGATGGGGGCACGGTTAGCGTCAGCACCTCTTCGCTTCGTGCCGACATCGACAGGTCCACTTCACTGGTCTCATTCTATGACGGAAACGGTACTCTTCTCTCCAAGGGCCGCTCGGTGTCATTCTCCCCTACCGCAGTGGAGGGAAAGAAGGCATACTCCGTCGTGACAGAGTTCGAGTCCCCGGACGATGAGGCATTCTACGGCCTTGGCCAGCAGCAGTCCGGCGAGTTCAACCACAAGGGCCTCAATGAGGAACTCTATCAGTACAATACCAAGATCTCCGTCCCCTTCGTCCTTTCCTCCAGGAACTACGGCATCCTCTTCGATGCCTATTCCCTGAGCCGTTGGGGCAATCCCGCCCCGTACCGCCAGTTGGGCCAGGTCTTCAAGCTCTATGACAAGGACGGGAAAGAGGGTGCCCTGACCGCCACATATACTCCGAGGCGTGGAGCGCCTCTTGTCCAGAGGGAGGACTCCCTGTACTATGAGAACGAGAGGGAAGTGGCCCGTCTTCCCAAGATGAACCTCAAGGGGGCGAAGGTCCTTTATGAAGGTTACCTCGAGGCGCCTTCGGACGGTGAGTACTTTTTCATACAGTACTACGCAGGGTTCCAGAGGACCCTCATTGACGGCAAGGAAGTGATGTCCAGAAGATGGAGACCGGCCTGGAACCCCAATTCGTACAAGTACTCCGTGGCCCTGAAGGCAGGGCAGAGAGTTCCCATCTCGGTGGAGTGGGAGCCTGACGGGGGAGTGTCGTACATGGGACTTAGGGTGGCGGAACTCCGAAGCCCCGAGGAGCAGTCCAACCTGACTTTCTTCTCCGAGTTCGAACCCCAGATCGACTACTACTACATTGCGGGCGATGACATGGATGATGTCATATCCGGCTACCGTCAGCTCACCGGCAAGGCATCCCTCTTCCCCAAGTGGTCCCTCGGGTTCTGGCAGAGCAGGGAACGCTACACCACCCAGGATGAGTTGGTGTCGACCCTAGCGGAGTTCCGTCGCAGGGGCATTCCCGTGGATAACATAGTCCAGGACTGGCAATATTGGAAGGATGACCAGTGGGGTTCCCACGAGTTCGACGAGAGCAGGTATCCCGACCCCGAGAAGATGCTCGATGACGTACATGCGATGCACGCTCGTTTCATGATAAGCGTGTGGCCGAAGTTCTACACCAATACGGAGAACTATGCCGAGCTGAAGAACAGCGGTTATGTCTATACCCATCCCGAGGATACTGCCATAGTCGACTGGCTCGGTCACAAGCAGTCCTTCTATGATGCCTACTCGGAGGGGGGACGCAAGATGTTCTGGGAGCAGATGGACCGCAACCTCTATTCCAGGTACGGAAGGAAGATAGACGCATGGTGGATGGACGCTTCGGAGCCCAACCTTCGTGACTGCCTCCCGATGGACTATCTCAAGTGGCTGCTTACCCCCACCGCCCTCGGACCTTCCACCGAGTATCTCAATGCCTATGCCCTCGTAAATGCCGATGCCATCTACAACGGCCAGAGGAGCGTCGACCCCGACAAGAGGGTCTTCCTCCTCACCCGCAACGGCTTCGCCGGTCTGCAGAGGTATTCCACGGCATCCTGGAGCGGGGACATCGGGACCTCATGGCTCGACATGAGGATGCAGATGGCGGCAGGCCTCAACTACTCGATGGCAGGCCTTCCCATGTGGGGAATGGACATCGGAGGGTTCTCGGTGATGGACAAGTACAATGCGGCGATGGGCGAGTACCTGCGCTCCGGCAAAGTGACCGAGGACCTCAAGGACTGGAGGGAACTCCAGACCAGGTGGCACCAGTTCGGGGCCTTCGTTCCCCTGTTCCGCACCCACGGGCAGTGGCCCGCCAGGGAAATCTGGAACATAGACAAGGAGGGCACTCCCACATACAATTCCATCCTGTACTACATGAAACTGCGTTACAGGTTGATGCCTTACCTGTATTCTCTCGCGGCAATGGTGCATTTCAATGACTACACCATGATGAGGGGCCTTCCCATGGATTTCCCGGGAGACGGTGCGGTGAGGGACCTCTCCGACCAGTGGATGCTGGGACCCGCCTTCATGCCTTGTCCAGTGTATGAGTACGGGGAGAGGAGCCGCAAGGTGCATTTCCCCGGCAGTGACATCTGGTATGACTTCTACAACGGGAAGTGCCACATGGGAGGAACCGACGAGGTCGTGGACGCTCCTTACGAGAGGATGCCCCTGTATGTGAGGGCCGGAAGCATCGTGCCCCTCGGACCCGATATGGTCTACAGTGACGAGAAGAAGCCTCAGAACATCGAGATACTCATCTTCGGTGGGCGTGACTCTTCCTTTACCCTCTACGAGGATGAGGGGGAGAATTACAACTACGAGAAGGGAGCCTATGCCACCATTCCTCTCACCTGGGATGACTCTGAGCGCACACTTACCATCGGAGGGAGGGAAGGTTCCTTCCCTGGTATGCTGGAGGACAGGACTTTCACAGTGAGGCTCTGCACTCCCACTTCACCTCTTCCTTACACCGGTGTCCCTGCCAAGGGCGGCAAAGTGATTTCCTACAGCGGCGAGGCCACGACCGTCAAACTCTGATTGTACATTTTTCAAGCTCCTCTCCATGAAGACTTCCTTTACCCTTAAGCGTCTTCTCCTGCTTCTTGGCCTGCCCCTCCCCCTGCTCCTTCCCGGGGGAGGGAAAGGCGCTTTTACTGCAGGAGCGCAGGACTACTCCCCGCTGTACAGGGACCTCTCCATAGAGATAGCCATGCCCGAGCTTCCCGTCATACCCGAGAGGAGGGTCTCCGTCCTTGATTTCGGGGCCAAGGGGGATGGCCTGAGCGACAATGCCGCTTCTTTCAAGAAAGCGGTGAAGGCCCTTGCCAAGCAGGGGGGAGGGCATCTGGACGTTCCTGCGGGAGTGTATCTTACAAGTCCTTTCAGCCTTTCCTCCCATATTGACCTCCATCTTGAAAAGGGTGCGGTAATCCAACTGTCCCCCGACAAGAAGGACCATCTTGAGAAAGGCAAGGTCGTGCCCGGCATAAGGGCCTCCAAGCAGACCGACATCTCCATTACGGGCGAGGGTACCATCGACGGGAACGGCCAGTTGTGGAGGGCCGTGAAGAGGGTGAAAGTGAGCGACACCGAATGGGCTGCCTTCCGGAGGATGGGCGGAACTGTGTCGGAAGACGGGTCGCTGTGGTATCCTTTCAACCTCAATGGTTTTGACAATATAGCGGATGTGGCCGAGGCCCAGGAAAAGCTCCGCACTCACCTGGTCCGTTTCACCGACTGCGAGAGGGTCCTGGTGTCCGGGGTCACGATCCAGAATTCCCCCAAGTTCCATCTCGTGCCCCAAAGGTGCACGGACGTGACTTTTGACGGGGTCCGGGTGCGCTGCCCCTGGAACGCCCAGAACGGGGACGGGATAGACCCGATGCAGTGCCGCAGGGTGCTCATTACGGGATGCATCGTGGATGTGGGGGATGACGGCATCTGCCTCAAGGGAGGTGTGGGATCCGAAGGAGTGAAGAACGGTCCTTGCGAGGACTTCCTCATTGTCGGCAACACTGTCTACCGTGCCCACGGGGGCTTTGTCATAGGGTCCGAGTTCTCGGGGGGAATAAACAGGATAGTCGTAAAGGACAACTTTTTCAGCGGGACGGATACCGGGCTGCGGTTCAAGAGCGCCGTAGGACGGGGTGGCCGCACCTCGAATGTCTTCATTACCGGGACTAGGATGACGGACATAGGCGGCGAGGCCATTATCTTCGAAACCACCTACCTCGACCGTCCCGCCGGAAGCCCCGAGGAGGGCATCTGGAAAGACATCGAGGAGCAGTTCGTCCCCGACTTTACGGATATTCACATTTCCGACCTGGTATGCAGGGGCTGCAGGACGGGCATCCTTGTCAAGGGGACAGCGCAGACAGTCCATGGCATAGAGGTTAAAGACGGAACCATACTTTACTTCGGGAAGGGGAGCGATATTCCCGAAGGGGAGGCTATGGTAAAAATGGAAAATGTGGTTTTCAGACCGATTTCCGGTAAATAATCCGCACCCCGCCTCTCCCCCATTATGCAGTGGTGGATACTCAAAAATGAATTTTTTTTCAGTTTTTATTTGCTTTATCCACAATTCTTGCATAGATTTGCACCCGCTCGCCACGAAAAGGGGCCTTCCGAGGCCACCTTCATCGGGCGGGTATTTGTTCATGTCCATATGAAAATGGCCTCCCCCGGGCTTTCCCCGTGAGGGGAAAATGGATAAGAAACCCCAGTAAAAACGACTTGACAGGAATCATGAAGGACAAAATTGAAAGGAAGAGAGCGATAATGCGCATCATCACCAAGAAGAAGGTCTCCAACCAGGATGAACTTCTCTCCCTTCTGCGTGATGAAGGCATAGAGGCTACCCAGGCCACCCTCTCGCGCGACCTCAAATCCATGAAGGTCGTGAAAATGCATTCCCCGGCGGAAGGTTATTTCTACTCCGTGCCCGATGACCTGAGGCATGTGGTTCCCGATACGGATGCCAAGCATACGATGGCAGGAATCGTGAGCCTTGCCATGTCGGGACAGTTCTGCGTCTTCAAGACCCGTCCCGGCTATGCTAACATGCTGGGTGCCATCATAGACGGCAACAGTCCCGTCGGAGTGATGGGTACGGTGGCAGGGGACGATGCCCTGCTCGTGCTTCTTCGCGAGGGTACCCCCCATGAGGCGGTCCTGAACTCCATGGAGGAGTTCCTTCCCGGACTTAGGGCCAAGGTCATCTAGGGTGAGAGGGCGTGAATAAAAATGCGGGCGCTTCGGGTGTCCGTTTTATTGCAGTTTGAAATTGAATAAAAATACAAACAATATGCATAAATCAACTTTTTATGCATAACTTATACAAAGACTACATATTCTACACTTAATGCTATGGATGCATTTACCATTGAAGTAGCAGGGGAGAAGCACCTGTGTTACATTCCCGAGATTCTCTCCACAATCGAGGCCGCAACCAAGGTCCGCGGCACCGGCATAGCCAAGCGCAAGCCCGACTATATCAAGGCAAAGATGCTGGAGGGCAAAGCAATAATCGCCCTGTTCGGGACCCAGTTCGCCGGGTTCTGCTACATCGAGAGCTGGGACCATGAGGAGTTCGTGGCCAATTCCGGGCTCATAGTAAAGGAGGAGTTCAGGGGCCACGGCCTAGCCAAGGAGATAAAAAAGACGGCTTTCGAGCTCTCCAGGAAGCGTTTCCCCAATGCGAAGCTCTTCGGTCTGACCACCGGTCTTGCGGTCATGAAGATAAACACGGAACTCGGTTACGTTCCCGTGACGTTCTCGGAACTTACCACCGACCCCGTTTTCTGGAAGGGCTGCGAGAGCTGCATAAACTTTGACGTGCTCCTTCGCAACAATTACACCCGCTGCCTGTGCACCGGCATGCTCTACGATCCCCTCTCTCCCCGCAACCTGGCAAAGGATGCCGAGAAGAAGGCCGAGGAGGACTCCGCCTCCAGGATCCTTCTCAAGATCAAGGAACTCCTGGACTCCGGCGCCCTGCAGTCTTAGTCCCCGTTTTCACTTCACAACCTTTATATAGAAAACTCCATGAACAACGATACCGCACCCCAGAAGAAGAAAGTAGTAGTGGCATTCAGCGGAGGTCTCGATACCTCCTTCACCGTCATGTACCTGACCAAGGAACTTGGTTACGAGGTCTATGCGGCCTGCGCCGATACTGGGGGCTTCTCCAAGGAGCAGCTCTCCGAGAATGAGGTCAAGGCCATGAAACTAGGGGCCGTCAAGTACGTCACCCTCGACGTCACGCATGAATATTATTCCAAGAGCATCAAGTACATGGTCTTCGGAAACGTCCTTCGTGGCGGGACCTATCCCATCTCGGTGTCTTCCGAGAGGATATTCCAGGCCATGGCAATAGCCCGTTATGCCAAGCAGATAGGCGCAAGCGCCATCGCCCATGGCTCCACCGGGGCCGGCAACGACCAGGTCCGCTTCGACATGACCTTCCTCGTGATGGCTCCCGAGATGGAGATCATAACTCTCACCCGCGACAAGGCCCTCAGCCGCCAGGAAGAGGTGGATTACCTGAACAGGAATGGATATTATGCGGATTTCACGAAACTGAAGTATTCCTACAACGTAGGGCTTTGGGGCACGTCCATCTGCGGAGGTGAGATACTTGACTCCAGGCAGGGACTGCCCGAGAGCGCCTACCTCAAGCCGGTCACCAAGGGCGGATCCGAAGTCATATCCCTCGGGTTCGAGAAGGGGGAGATTGCAAGCGTGAACGGGGAAACCTTCACCGACAAGGTCGCAGCCATCCGCAGGGTGGAGGAGATTGCCGCCCCTTACGGGATAGGCCGTGACATGCACGTGGGGGATACCATCATCGGCATCAAGGGACGGGTCGGTTTCGAGGCTGCCGCCGCTATGCTCATTATCGCAGCCCACAAGTTCCTCGAGAAGTTCACCCTAACCAAGGGCCAGCAGTACTGGAAGGACCAGATTGCGGTACAGTACGGCGCCTCTCTCCATGAGAGCCAGTACCTGGAGCCCGTGATGAGGGACATGGAGGCTTTCCTCGAGAGTTCACAGAGAAACGTGACTGGAACAGTCACCATGGAACTGCATCCCGGTTACTTCAATACCGTAGGGGTTGACAGTCCCAACGACCTCGTGAAGACCAAGTTCGGGGAGTACGGCGAGATGCAGAAGGGCTGGACCGCCGAGGATGCCAAGGGGTTCATAAAGGTAAGCAGCACACCTCTTCGTGTATACTATACCGCCCACAAGGAAGAGGCTTCTGCCATAGAGAAGGAAATCTAATGCTAGAAGTAGGGATAATAGGTGCTGCGGGCTATACCGCAGGGGAACTGCTGCGTCTTCTCATTTTCAGAAAAGATGTACACCTCCGCTTTGCCCAGAGCGCTTCGCATAGCGGGGAGCCCCTCTGGAAGGCCCACGAGGACCTTCTGGGGGTGACGGATATGTGCTTCTCGGGTGAGGAAGACTCCGACCCTACGACCTGCGATGTCATTTTTCTTTGTTCCGGCCATGGCCGCAGCAAAGGTTACGTCCATGCCATTGCCGACTCCTACAAGGGTGCCATCATTGATCTTAGCAATGATTTCAGGCTGGAAGCTGACAAGGAGGATTTCACGTACGGACTCGTGGAGGCTTTCAAGGATGAGATACTCTCATCCAAGTCCCGCCACATAGCGAACCCCGGTTGCTTCGCCACCGCGATGCAGCTGGCACTCCTTCCTGCTGCAGCCTCTCCCGGAACGATCGCCTCTGAAATCAACATTACCGGCATCACCGGTTCCACCGGGGCGGGGCAGAACCCTTCCGCTACGACCCACTTCAGCTGGAGAAGCTCTAACCTGAGCATCTACAAGCCTTTCACCCATCAGCATCTGGGGGAAGTGCGGGAGACTCTTTCCAAACTTGGATGCACCCGTGAAGTGAACTTCGTTCCCGTGAGGGGAGACTTCCCCCGCGGAATACTCGCTTCCGTATACTTTGACACCCCTCTCGAAGAAGAGGCTGCCGTAGATCTTTACAAAAGCTACTACAATAGCAGTCCCTTTGTAACCGTTTCCCCTTTCAATCCGGACCTCAAGATGGTGGTTGGCACGAACAGGTGCGTACTGTACATAAAAAAGTACGGGAGCAAGCTTCATGTCATAAGCATGATAGATAACCTTCTCAAGGGTGCCTCGGGCCAGGCGGTCCAGAACATGAACCTGCTCTTTGGTCTCGGAGAGACTACGGGGCTCGAACTGAAGGCACAGAGGTTCTAGCGTAGCGGTTTTTGGACATGCGGAGCCTCAAAAAACAAACAAGACAGACACAGGAACATGGATCTATTTAACGTATATTCCCTTTTTGACGTGACCCCGGTGCGGGCCCGTGGCTGCAGGGTCTGGGACAAGGATGGTGTGCAGTATCTGGACCTTTACGGAGGCCATGCCGTGATATCGGTGGGACATTGCCATCCGGTGTATGTGCAGGCACTTACCGACCAGCTGAACAAAATCGGATTCTACTCCAACTCAGTCAAGAACCCACTCCAGGTTGAACTTGCGAAGGCGGTAGGTGAGCTCTCCGGCCTTGAGGACTGGAGTCTCTTTCTTGCTAATAGCGGAGCGGAGGCCAATGAGAACGCTCTCAAACTCGCATCCTTCTCAACAGGAAGAGACGAAGTTCTCGCTTTCAAGGGAAGTTTTCACGGAAGGACCTCCGGAGCCGTTGCAGTCACTGATAACCCCAAGATAGTCTCTCCGTTCAATGCTGTGCATAAGGTGTCATTTGCACCTCTTGGCGATCTGGAAGCGGTAGATAACTACCTCAGCAAAGGCACGTTCGCCTCTGTCATAATCGAGGGCATCCAGGGAGTGGGCGGTATCAATATCCCATCTCCTGAGTTCCTCCTCGGCCTTCGGGATCTCTGCACCAAGTACGGGACCGTCCTTATCCTCGACGAGGTGCAAAGCGGCTACGGCAGGACCGGGAACTTCTTCGCATTCCAGAGAAGTTCAATCAGACCTGACCTCATAAGCGTGGCCAAGGGGATGGCGAACGGATTCCCCATCGGAGGTGTTCTCATTTCTCCCGAATTCGAGGCGGTGAAGGGAATGCTCGGAACCACTTTCGGCGGGAACTATCTTGCCATGGCCGCTGCCCTTGCAGTGGCCAGGATCATAAAAGAAGAGAAATTGCTTGACAATGCCGCCAAGGTTGGGGCCTACCTGAAAGAGGAACTCCTGAAAATGAAAGGGGCCCAGGGTCCCGACTGCAAGTATCCCATAGCGGATGTCAGGGGTGAAGGCCTCATGCTGGGAGTGCAGTTCGGCTGCCCCGTTTCACCTCTTCGTCAGGAACTCCTTTACAACAGGCACATTTTCACGGGAGTCTCCGGTTCTTCGATGATCCGCCTTCTGGCCCCTCTGTGCCTAAGCATGGAGGAAGCAGGGGAGTTCATATCAGCAATAGGGGAACTGATAGTTACGTAGCACCTCCCCCCCCTGACCAACAAATTAAACGAAAAACAAATGAGAAGATTTTTTAGCGTAAAAGATATTGGCAACCTTGAGCTGGCACTCAAAGAGGCCCAGCAGGTGAAGGCCTCCCCCTTCGGGGACCAGGACCTCGGACGCAACAGGACAGCTATATTCATATTCTTCAACTCCTCGCTCCGGACGAGGCTCTCTTCACAGAAGGCCGCCCTCAATCTCGGGATGAATGCCATTGTCCTCAATGTGAACGGGGACAGTTGGAAGCTGGAGACCGAGATGGGAGTCGTGATGGACGGGGACAAGCCCGAGCATCTGAGAGAGGCAATACCTGTCATAGGAAGTTACTGTGACATTATCGGTGTGCGCTCTTTCGCAGGTCTCAAGGACCGTGACTTCGACTATGCCGAGACCATTCTCGAGCAGTTCTGCCAGTACAGCGGAAAACCCGTCGTTAGCCTTGAAAGCGCTACGGTGCACCCCTGCCAGGCCTTCGCCGACCTCATCACCATAGATGAGTACTGGAAAAAGCGCTGCAACGAACTTGCGGCTGCCGGAAAGACCGTGAAAAAGCGTCCCAAGGTGGTCCTCACGTGGGCTCCACATCCGAGGGCCCTGCCCCAGGCTGTGCCGAACTCTTTCGCACAGTGGATGCTTGCCGCCGATGTGGACTTCGTAATCACCCAGCCCGAGGGCTATGAACTATGCGAAGACTTCACGAAAGGCGCTGCGATTGAATACGACCAGAAGAAGGCTTTCGAGGGAGCCGATTTCATTTACGCAAAGAACTGGTCCTCATACACTAACTATGGCCAGGTGCTTTCCATGGACCGTGCCTGGACCGTGGACGAGGATAAGATGGCGGTAACGGACAATGCTTTCTTCATGCACTGCCTTCCTGTTAGGCGCAACATGATAGTGTCCGATGCTGTGATTGATGCTCCAACGAGTATCGTCATACCCGAGGCTGCCAACAGGGTCGTCTCCGCACAGGTGGTCCTGCGCAGGATGCTTCGCTCCCTCTCAGGTGAAAACGCACCCCTTTATCACGTCTAGAATAAGTAGTTAAAATCAAAAGCAATGGCCCCTCCACCCAGTCCCGCCACCCCGAATCAGTCCTTTTTCTCCTCCCTTACACACGTCTCTGTGCTGAAGGTGGGAGGTGCCGTGCTGGAGGACCCCGCCAAACTGGAAGCCTTCATAGGGGAGTTCCTCAAAGTCGAGGGCCCCAAGATCCTCGTGCATGGAGGAGGGAGGAAGGCTACCGAACTTTGCGAGAAGCTTGGCATCCCGACCCGCATGGTCCAGGGAAGGAGGGTAACGAGCAAGGAGACTCTGGAGGTAGTCACCATGGCATATGCCGGGACGACCAACAAGGGAGTCGTCGTGGAACTTGCAAAGAGGGGAGAGAGCGCCCTCGGGATGTCGGGGGCGGACATGAACCTCCTGCGTTCGCATGTGCGTCCGCCCGTAGAGATAGATGGTGAAGTGTATGATTTCGGCTATGTGGGGGACATCGACTCGGTGAACGTGGAAGTGCTGGACTCACTTCTGGAAAGGGGCATTGTCCCTGTCATCTGTTCGCTGAGTTTTGACGGGACCTCTCTTCTCAATACCAATGCGGACTCGGTGGCGTCCTCGATTGCCGTTGCACTCGCAAAGGGTGGCGGCAGGGACGTTGACCTTTATTTCTGCTTCGAGAAAAGAGGCATACTTGCTGACCAGGATGATGAGAGTTCCTTAATCCCTTCTGTGACACCCGGTTCCGTAGAAAGACTCATTTCAGAAGGGACCATTTCTGGAGGAATGATACCCAAAGTGCATAATGCCCTCAGGGCAGTGGAAAGCGGGGTGAGCAGGGTGTTCATTACAAGCTACAAGTCTCCCCTCGGAGGAACCGTTGTCACCAAGTAAAGTCATCATCCCATCATGCCTTGCAGTCCTGCCATCACTCCGTTTGTGGACCTTCTGTGTTCCCTTATCGGCATTCCTTCCATTAGCCGGGAGGAAGGCCCGGCCACGGACTTCCTGGAAGGTTGGATGAAGAACTACGGGCTCTCTCCCCGGAGGATAGGAAACAACCTCCTTCTTTGTGACGAGCCCCTCGATGTTCCCTCCTCAAAACCGACTCTTCTCCTGAACGCCCACATAGATACCGTCCGACCGGCCAAAGCCTACACCCGGGATCCTTTCACCCCGACTATAGTGGACGAACCCCGTGGCAAGGTCCTGTACGGACTTGGCAGCAATGATGACGGAGGCTCTCTTGTCGCCCTGCTGCAGACCTATCTTATCCTGAGGGAGCGCCCTCAGCCTTACCGGTTGATATATGCCGCTACCGCAGAGGAAGAGGTCTGCGGAGTCGGAGGAATGGACATGGTGATACCGTACCTTGGAGAAGTCGACCTTGGCATCATCGGTGAACCCACCGGGATGCAGATGGCGGTAGGGGAGAGAGGCCTCATGGTCCTTGACTGCGTGGCACACGGAAAAAGCGGCCATGCCGCCAGAAGCGAGGGGGTCAATGCAATCTACGAGGCCCTCAGGGACATCGAGTGGTTCAGGACATACGAGTTCCCGCTGAAGTCTGAAGTCCTTGGTCCCGTGAAGATGACAGTGACCATAATCAGTGCAGGCACCGCACACAACGTCGTTCCCGCGGAGTGTACTTTCACGGTGGATGTAAGACCGAACGGGATGTACACTAACGTTGAACTGCTGTCTTTGATAAGGGAGAGGGTGGGGTGTGACGTCACTCCAAGGTCCACGAGACTAGGAAGTTCCAACATCCCTTCCACCCATCCTGTCGTGGTCCGCGGAAAATCCCTCGGGATGACTTGTTTCGGGTCCCCGACGACTTCGAACCAGGCGGTCTGTCCTTTTACGACCCTGAAGATCGGACCCGGGGACTCTGCGAGGTCGCATACCGCGGATGAGTTCATCATCCTGGGTGAGATAGAGGACGGGGTCAATAAATATGTAGCCCTCCTGGATGGGCTTGAACTAAGGTAAACAACTGACAATAAAACAAAACGATAGCATGGGAAGCAAGCTTTGGGACAAGGGTTTTTCGGTGGATGAAAGGATAGTTGACTTTACGGTGGGAAAGGACAGGGAACTGGACCTGTACCTGGCCCCATCCGATATACTTGGAAGCATGGCCCACATAACCATGCTCACCAAAGTGGGACTTCTCCCGCAGGAGGATTATGCGCCGCTGATGGAAGAGCTGCGTAGGCTCTACGGCACCGCGCAGGAAGGAAAGTTCACCATCGAGCCCGACATCGAGGACGTGCATTCCCAGGTGGAGCTCTACCTTACCCGCACTCTCGGGGAGAAGGGAAAGAAGATCCATACCGGCCGCTCCCGCAATGACCAGGTCATGGTGGACGTGAAACTCTTCACCCGGGATGCCATCACCGCCACGGTATCGAAAGTCGAGAAACTCTTCAATACGCTTCTTCAGAAAAGTGAGCAGTACAAGGACCTTCTGATGCCAGGCTACACCCACCTGCAGGTGGCCATGCCGTCCTCCTTCGGACTTTGGTTCGGGGCTTACGCGGAGAGTCTCGCGGATGACCTCGCCACTCTTCGCAGTGTCTATGACATAGTGAACCGCAACCCCCTCGGCTCTGCTGCGGGATACGGCTCCTCCGCACCCCTTGACAGGGGCATGACGGCGAGGCTGCTGGGCTTCGACGGGTTGGACTGCAACTCCATCTATGCCCAGATGAACAGGGGACGGCTGGAAAGGATGGTGTCCTTCGCCTATACTTGCCTTGCCGAGACCATAGGCAAGCTTGCCATGGACGGCTGCATGTTCGTAAGCCAGAATTTCGCTTTCATAAAGTTGCCGGATTCCCTCACGACCGGTTCATCCATAATGCCTCACAAGAAGAACCCCGATGTCTTTGAACTGGTGCGCTCGCATTGCAATAAGATACAGGGAGTCCCCACGACCGTGAGGATGATGACAGGCAACCTCCCGTCGGGATATTTCAGGGACATGCAGCTCCTCAAGGAAGTGTACATCCCCATCTTCGAGGAAATGGACTCGGTCCTTGACATCATGGACTACGCCGTGACCAACATGCAGGTCAGGCAGGACATCATGGATGACCCCCGCTACGCCCTTGCCTTCAGTGTCGAGGAGGTGAACCGCCTTGTTTCTGAAGGCGTACCTTTCAGGGATGCATACAGAAGCGTCGGCGAGAAGATACAGAGGGGGCAGTTCACCTATGACGGAAAGACCTCCGGCCTTAAGGTATCCGACCTCGGCCACACTCATGAGGGCAGCATCGGCAACCTGTGCAATGACAAGATAGAGGAGCGCTTCAAGGGGATCCTGTACTCCTTCCCCTTCCTCAAAGTGGAAGAGGCCAAGAAGAGACTTGCCAAGGGAGATTTGTCGGGACTTCTCTCTTCTTTTTGAGTGCCGGGGGAAAGGGACAGGAATTCTGTCCCTTGACTTTTTTCTGGCGTGAAGGCAAATTCTCTCTTGCCACCCTCTCAAAAGGCAACATTGGCCACTCTCCTGGATTCTTGTTGAAAAAAGGCTGCAAAAAATCGCCTAAAGTCAAAAACAAGATTCCCCCATCTCTTTTGAATCAGTTTTTTGTATCTTTGTATTTACTGTCTCTCTCCAGCGAAAACCTGCGCTTTCAAAACAGGATGTCATTTCCTGTTGAGTGCGGCTGAGGACTTTGTCCCTTTGCCGTCGGTATGGTAGCGTAGGGGGGGGAGGAGGTGGTGCTGCCATCTACCCTAGGCGAAGGACAGCCCCCCACTTCTTCCCCTCTCATATGGCAGAAGAGGGCTTAAAAAGCACACACATATACAGACATAGAAACGATGGCTGCCGAGTTTATCTATTTCAATTCAAGGGACGAGTTCCTTAAAATAGACCTTTCCAAGATTGTGTACTTCGAGGCTGAGGGGAACTATACCAAGATCATGGTCGCCAATGGCCTTGAGTCAATGGTATGCATGGGCCTCTCGAAGATGGAACAGTTCATCTCCGCAACCATCCAGAAGAAGTCAAGCACGATGGCAAGGATAGGAAAGAGGTTCATAATCAACCTCGCCTATATCTACAGAATCAATGTCCTCCAGCAGGAGCTGATCCTAAGTGACCAGAAGTCCTTCACCTATAAGTTGAACATCTCGAAAGACGCCCTGCGTAACCTCAAGGACCTGATGACATCCTCAATCAAGCCTTCTTCCGCCAAGGACTGATTCCGCCAATGGACAGGACCATCCTTCCTCACCAATCCCTGAACCCAATCCAGATTCCATAACGCAATGATCACCCTCGTAATAGGCAGGGAGAAAACTCCCTCTGACTGGGACACTTCCAAACCTTTCCCTTCCAGGTTGTCAGTGAAGGTATCTCTTAACGGTGGCCCCTATCGTCTGCTGGACAAGCCCAATGCAGACCAGATGTATTTCGGGAAACCAGGCTCCGTCCCTCCGACGGTAAGCCGTGAACAGTGCCGCATCACAGTGGAGGACACCAAGGAAATATTCCTGGAGAACATAAGCAAGAGCGGCAGTCCCATTTTCATAAACGGGGTCCCGGCCATGTCCCACATGCTACGAAGCACCGATGAGGTGGCACTGGGTAAGGACCATTTCCGCCTCGATGTGTACGGGGTGGTGAAGGAAGTGTGCAAGAGCCTGGTCTACGACACCTCCCAGATAAAGAAAATCTACGAGGATTACGAGAACGAGAATCTCCGTACCCAGATCCGCAACGGCCGCTTCAATGCCATGCAGCGCCTGAGCATGGTGTTCACAATCGGCTCCGGAGCCCTCGTAGCGGTTTTCTCGATGATGGGAAAGGAAGGACCGAACATCGTCCTTTTCAGGAACATCTGCATGATACTGGCGGGAGTGTTCCTCCTTGCCACCGCCATCATATCCATTGTCAAGGCCGGCAGCGACCCCCTCAAGCAGAAGGAGAGGAAGGCCCGGTTCGAGGAAAGCTACCGCTGTCCCAACCCCATGTGCAACAAGTCCCTCGGGGCCAAGTCCTACAAGAGCCTCATCATGGACGGCGAATGCCCTTTCTGCAAGTGCCATCTTGAGGAGGTGGATGGCTCCACCCCGGTGCTATGATCCGCCCGCCCCTTCCACTTATCGCAAATTCCCGCCTACGAAACTGCCCCTCCACCTAATATTCACTATTCAATATGGGATCTTCTTCATCACGGACTCTTCCCCAGGGTGCCATCCTGAAAGGTAAGAAATATACCTATACCATCATAAAGGTCCTGGGCCAGGGTACCTTCGGCATAACCTACCTTGCCAACACCCGTCTTGCCGGGGAACTGGGAATGATAACGGTGAGGGTCGCGATAAAGGAGTTCTTCGTCAAGGACCTCAATGTCCGTCACGACGACAATACCGTAGCCCTGTCCTCCACAGCCAACATGGCCCAGAAATACGGCTATGCATTTCAGCGGGAGTCCCAGAATCTTTCCAAGCTCAAGCATGAGGGAATAGTGAACGTGTTGGAGGCTTTCGATGCCAACGGCACCTACTACTATTCCATGGAGTACCTAGAGGGCGGGTCCCTCGATGACAGGATCAAGGGAGTGGGCATGCCGGAGGAGGATGCCATAAGGGGCATCACCCAGGTCGGTGACGCCCTCCAGTTCATGCATGACAGCCACATGCTCCATCTGGACCTCAAACCCAAGAATATCATGGTCCGGGAGGACGGGACCCTTGTTCTTATCGACTTCGGGCTTTCCAAGCAGTACGACGCCAACGGCTCCCCTGAGTCCAGCTCTTCCATCGGTCTCGGGACACCGGGATATTCTCCCCTGGAGCAGGCCAACCATGTGGCGGGGAAAGCTTTCCAGCCGACAATTGACGTCTATTCGCTGGGCGCCACCCTCTATAAGATGCTTACCGGCAAGGCTCCCGCAACGGCTACGGAAATCCTGAACTTCGGATTCCCAAGGGAGGAACTCCAAGCAAAGGGCGTCTCCAAAAGGACAATCGATGCCATCGAGCAGGCCATGTCCCCCCAGGTATCCATGCGTCCCGCATCGGTGCGAAGGTTCCTTCAGATCCTCAGCGGAACTCCCCAGACCGACGAGCTGGTGCTCACCGATGTCACCCTCATCGAGGATGACTCCGTGCGTGAACCCCTGCCCTTTGACGGGAGTGTCTCCTCGAAGAATGAGCGAAAATCCCTTCCTTGGAAGATCATAATCCCTGTTCTTGCCCTTCTGTCCCTTGCCTCGGTCCTTGTCATCCTTCTATCCCGGCCCAAGGAGTGGACAGTCAGGGAGTATGAGGACCATATCGCCTTCTCCAAGGGAAAGGTCGCATTCAATATGATGAAAGTGAAAGGAGGGACCTTCACAATGGGGGTGACCCGTGAACTGGACTACGATTCCGGGGAGGAGGAACGTCCGGTGCATAGCGTAACGCTACCGGACTATTTCCTCTGCCAGACGGAAGTCACCCAGGGCCTTTGGGAGAGCGTCATGGGGAATAATCCGAGCAGGTTCATCGGAGACCCTTCCCTGCCCGTGGAAGGGGTGAGCTACGATGACTGCATCCTTTTCCTGACGAAACTCTCCACCCTTACCGGCCAGCCGTTCCGTCTTCCTACCGAAGCGGAGTGGGAGTACGCAGCCAAGGGAGGGACCGACGGCACTATGCGCTACAGCGGCTCCGACAGTCCCGCTCCCGTCGCGGTCTACAATGACGGACAGGTAGTGTCCACCCTTCCGGTCGGGTCAAAATCCCCCAACGCCCTTGGCCTGTATGACATGAGCGGCAACGTCTCCGAGTGGTGCTCCGACTGGTACGGCCAGTACGCATTCCAGGCCGAAACCTCCCCCCACGGACCAGAGAGCGGGGAGTTCAGGACAGTGAGGGGTGGCTCCTGGGAAGGGAATACCGTAAGGTGCAGGGTCACTTCGAGGATGGGGCTCAGGCCCGCTACCAAGTCCGCAAGCATAGGCCTGAGGGTGGCACTGTAGACGGTTTACAGGCAGGGGCCGTCCCTCTTCCCTTGAAGGTGGGCGGTATCTTCCTTTTATGCCCTTCGGGGTTTTGTCATTCACGGAAGGCATTTCGTGTAATAATGCCAGGATTATTTTATCGGGATGCAGTCCACAGTTACCTTTGCTGCAGAAAAAGGAAAGGTGGTTTCCTTTCACCACCCGTCATCCCGAGAATTGATAATTTGACAATTGAAATGAATACGATGAAAATTGGCCGCGGCATTCTTCTGGCCTCTGTGCTTCTCTCCCTTCTGGGAACCTCTTCCCATGCGCATGATTTCACTGTGCGCACACCCTCCGGCAATGTCCTATACATGAGTGTCAAGGACCCGGACAAGCATACCCTGGAACTCTCCGCCTGTTCCAAGCCGGGTGATGCCAAGGTCAGGACCGGAGTCATCGAGATCCCGGGAAGGGTGCAGTACAAGAAGGTTATCTACAGGGTGGTCTCCATCGGGAAGGGCGCGTTCGGAAGTGATGACAAGGTCGAGAAACTCATCCTCCCGTCCTCTGTCCGCAGCATAGAGGCTGGGGCATTCGAGGGTTGCTCATCCCTGACGGGAGTTGTCTTCCCCGGGGACGAAGTTACCATAGGGGAGGGGGCCTTCAAGGGCTGCACCGCCCTTAGTGCAGTATCTTTCGGGAATGAATGGAAGAAGATTGAGTTCAAGGAGTTCGGGGACTGCGAGGCTCTGAGTGAAGTGTACATTCCCGCATCTGTCCGTCAGATAAGCAATCTCAAGCGCCTTCCTTCCCTGAGGACTGTCGTAGTGGACCGTAACAATCCCTACTACAAGTTCGAGGACGGGCTCCTGTACAATGCGGACGGCTCCATCCTGTACTTCTGCCCCAGGACCGCCGAGGGCACAGTGGTTGTCGCGGAGGGCGTTACCACAATAATGGGCGGGGCTTTCGGGGAGTGCACCTCCGTGGAAAGAGTCGATCTTCCCACCACTCTCACCACCATGTCATTCCTCGAGTTCGCATCCTGCACGGCCCTTCACCAGATAGTGTTCCATAGGACCGCACCCATAAAGACGGCAAAGTACGAAGGGGTGGAGGTGTTCACCCTCAAGCTCCCCTCCGCCTCCACTATCGTAAGGGTCCCCGGGAACAGCGTCGTCACTTACAGGGATGCCGTTTGTTCGAGGAAAGGGGAATATACCACCCTTGAAGACACTCTTCCGGAGTCTTTCAGGGAGGAGACATTCCTGGTCGAGAGCAAAGTGAGAAGGCTTATGTAACCCTGGCCGCATACCGGGGGGCTGCCCTTCATCTGGAGGACCCCCCGTAGACATGAATCTACCCCAAAGGACGGGAAAGCACCTCACTCTACCTGCTTCGTGGTGCTTCAATCCTTTTGAAGGGACCGTCCCTTCAAAGAGAATGAAATCAGTCAAACACGCCACCACTCATGACGATAAAAACACAGGCCCTTTCCATCCATGAAATCGGCAGGAGGGCCAACCAGGAGGACAGCCTTTACCCGCAGCGGGGGGAAGAGCCCTTCTCCAGCGACCTGTACATCCTGTGTGACGGCATGGGAGGGCACTCGCAGGGCGAAGTCGCCTCCAGGACTGTCTGTGAGCGGATGAGTTCCTACATCCTCTCCAACGACATGGACCGCTCGGCGTTCACACCCCAGATGTTCGAGGAGGCGCTCGGGGCTGCCTACGATGAGCTTGACCGGAAGGATGACGGGTCTGAAAAAAGGATGGGGACCACCCTCACATTCCTGAAGTTCCATCCAGGGGGGTGCCTGCTTGCCCACATAGGGGACAGCCGCATTTACCAGATAAGGCCCTCCGAGGGAAGGATAGTGCACAGGACAAGGGACCATTCCCTCCTGAACGACCTGCTTTCGCTGGGTGAACTGGATGAGGAGTCCGCAAAGACATTCGGGCAGAAAAATGTCATAACAAGGGCGGTCCAGGCGGGACAGGAACGCCGCACCAGGGCGGACATTTCCCTTCTGACCGATATCCGCCCGGGGGATTATTTCTACATGTGCTCCGACGGCATGCTGGAGGAAATGGATGATGATGACCTGGTAAGAATAATCTCCATGCCCTGCGACGATGCCGCAAAAAGGGAGACCCTCCTCCGTCTTACCCAAAACAACAAGGACAACCATTCCGCTCACCTGATAAGGGTCCTGAGTGTCGGGGATGACCCTGTCCCCTCCTGCCCTAAGGGGACAGGGCAGAGGGCTAAAAAGAAAAGAGGTGCTGGACTATGGATTATCATAATCCTTCTTCTTGTCATTCTTGGCATAGGCGCCTGGATGTACATTGCAAGGTGAGCCTTAGGGTCCCTGTACGAGAGGGCAAAAAAGGATTTCGTCAGCTAAAAGGCCCCTTTCGTGTAATAACGGGACCGTCCTTTCGGGAAATGAAATCCAGCCCGTAATTTTGCTCCCGGAAACAATAAAACACACTATACCATGAAAACAAAGCCTGATTTCAACATTCCGATGGATGGAGATGAGACCATCCTGGGTGCCATATCCTCTTCTCCCTTCGTGGAGAATGCCCCTGAGGCGAAAGCTCCCCAAAAGAAGACCGTATCCGCCGGGAAGGTGCTCCTTGGAGCGGTCCCTGCCGTGGCGGTGATAGGTGGCGGAGTCCTCATTGCCCAGGGCCTTCGTGCCGAAAGCACTCCCCAGCAAGTGCCCGAGGCTCCCCGGGAGGAACCCGAGACGGTTGACGTTCCCCAGACCGAGGCACCCGTTGCCACATGCGTGGACAACTCCATGGGCTTTGTCAGGGCTTTCAATGCCGCCCGTGAGGAAGTGGGCCCCGGCGGACTTTTCTCCTGGCACGGGAAAATCTACTCCACCTACAATAGCGAGGAGTGGGAGGCTATGAGTGAGGAGCAGCACGCTCAGTATGACTCTGTCATAGCGGCGACCCATGTCGATGTGGCTCCCTGGGAGGAGAAGACCGAAGAGCCCTCTCCACTGAGCACCGAGGCACCCGAAGCCCCCATAGAAGAGGCGCTCGAAGACGAGATGTCAGATCTTGACGAGATGTCAGATCTTGACGAGATGTCAGATCTTGACGAGATGTCAGATCTTGACGAGATGTCAGATCTTGACGAGATGTCAGATCTTGATGTACCGGTAGAGCTGGAAGAGGACCCTCAGCCCATCGTGGAGGACGAGCAGGAGGCCGTCATAGTCGAGATGGAATCTGACGAGGCCGAGTCTTATGATGAAGAGGAGGAGGAAGGTCAAATCCTCAGCGATGAGGACATCGAGGAAGAGGAGATCGAAGTTCTCGAGGCTGAGAGCGTGCAGGACGACGAGTCTGCTGCAAGGGCCGTGGATACCCTTTTGGATGGACATGTTGCCAGGCTCGTGGACTCCGACGGGGATGGCCAGGTCGACATCCTTTTCGTGGACAGGAACGACGACGGTCAGTTCGGTCCGGGCGAGGCTTTCGAACCGGATGCTCCCATCGCCATGCCGGGATTTCATTCCGAGGGGATAGCGTCCTTTGACAGCACTTCGCAGGATGACGCTCCCGCATTCTCCAACGATGATTCCATGGATATCCTCTAATTCTTGCAAAAGCCCAGCGTGTACCATGGATGAGAATGGCCGGAGTCTCTGCCCCGGCCATTTTGACACCCCGCCTGAAGGGAGGTTTTGTACCGCCGAAGACTTTCGTCACCCCTGAGGCACCTTTCGTGTAATATTCTGCCAAAGGCTTTGCGCTTCCCCCCTCCCGACCCTATTTTTGCTTCCGGAAAACGAAGTTGGACACAAGAATCATTCTTCACCATGAAAACGAAAGACCCAAGACATACTTCCAGCTGTCCCCGTCAGGAGGCCTCTTCCTCCGTCAGCCTTGCAACAGCCCTTCCCGGAGCGGCATTCGCTGCGGCCTACATGCTCTCAACCCAGGAGCTGGGCGCAGAGGTAAGTGCAGTTGCAGGCCCCACCCACAGGGACTCCGCTCCCGTCGCCAGCGGGGATTTCGATTCCATGAAATTCGAGGAGGCCTTCGAGGCGGCAAGGTCCCAGGTGGGGCCCGGGGGACTGTTCCCCTGGCACGGGAAAGTCCATTACACGTACACTCCCGAGGAGTGGGAGTCCCTGGACGGGGAGCTCAAGGCTCAGTTCAGGACCTTGATGGCTACCACGCCGGTCCCTGTCCCTGAATATGAGGGACCCCGCCACGGTACCCTCCATGTCACAACCTCCGTTCTCGCAGAGGAGCTTCCTTCCGATACCGAAGGAGATGAGGGCCTTGAAGAAGGACTGGAAGAGCCGGATGCCATGCAGAGTCCCTCTGACATCCTCGCTCTCGCAGAGGTGGAGGAGGAGGGAGGATACAGTCTTCCCACCTCAGGGAGAACAAGTGAGGTCGGTCACGCTTCATTCTCTGGGGATAGCGAAGGGGAGCAGGACGGAGTCGAACTTGGCCCGGAGGGATGGATAGCCCCCTCAGCGGAAGGTCCCGAAGAAGCGTAGAGAGGGGAAATCAGACTCAAAGAGAGTGTCCTTCCCGATATTTTCCCCCTTGGGGAATGCTTTTATCATACAAGAACGGTAAATTTGCATAGACACTAAGCAGTAACCACACACACCACCACCCATTGTCATGAAAACAAAGGATGCCAAAAATACACCCAAGGGAAAGAAGATGCTCTCGGAACCCTCCAAGAGTGCTTCTTCCACCTCAGGGCTCAAACTCGGAGCCGCTCTTCCCGGTGCCGTCTTCGGCACAGCTTACGCACTTGGAGCCCAGGAAATGGGCGGAACCATAAATGCGATGGTGAGCCCTGTCCACCGTGACGCCGCCCCCGTCGCCAACGGGGATTTCGATTCCATGAAATTCGATGAGGCCTTCGAGGCCGCAAGGGCCCAGGTCGGTCCCGGAGGACTGTTCCCCTGGCACGGGCAGGTCCATTCAACCTATACCCCCGAGGAGTGGGATTCCCTGGACAGGTCCCTGCGATCCGAGTTCGAGACCATGATGGCCAGTGCCAATGTCCAGGTCCCCGAGTATGGCTCCCCGCAGAACCGTACCTATATCGCCATGGCTGAAGTGGGTCATGACGAGCCTGTGACTGAAGTGGAAGTGGAGCAGGAGGTCGAGGTGCGGGAGGATGACGATTACGAGGAAGTGGAGACCACCCTCATAGCCCAGGCTGAGATCGAGCCGGAAGGAGGCTACGGGGAGGAGGAGCCCCTCGCCATCGGAATCGCCACCGAAGGGGACCCCGGTGACATCGGAAACGCCCTTGCGGGCATTCCGGAAGCGGCCCTTGACGGCGGGGTGGAACTCTACCCCGAGGATACGGATGCCCCTCTCGGGGGTGACTGGGTGGATGATGGCGGCCTCTAGGAGAGGGTCCACTCTTCAACGATACTCGACTTATTTGCCGGACGGCTTCGTCCGGCATTGCGGTTATCGAATGAGGCCCAGCTATGCCCCTCACCATGCGTTTGTCGGTCCTGGTATGGGATGATGGAAGGATAGGTACCGGATATTTCGTCATTTAAACCGAGGGTTTCGTGTAATATAATGGGCCGGATGCTTTCCGCTGATTTTATTGTCATAGTTTTGCATAGGACGAAAGGCCCAGGAAAGATAACGACTGAACAATAAACGAGGACTCTATCATGAGATCATCCGACGATTCGTCCTGCATGGACGACATTCCCCTGGACATCCCTGCCAGCAGGGAGCCGGACGGGGAGAAGAAGGAAGGGGAGGACAGCTCGCTGCGTCCCATACTCAGGGGGGCCGCTACGACTGCGGCGCTTGGCGGTGCCGCCATGATAGGCGGTGGCCACAGAGGTTCCGCTTCTCCCGTAATAGTGAGTGTCCAGCCCCTGGATGAAAGAAGGGGAGAGGAGACCCTTACAGTTGAGGTTGAGAGGCAGGACAGCCCCGAAGAGGAGGAAGAAGAGTTCCTTCTTGAGGCTGAAATCATGACGGAGCCCCAGGAAGGGGGCGATGAGGAGGCCTCCCTTGTAAGGATACTTGGCGAAGACCATGGACAGACCGTGGAAAGCGAAGAGGGTACGGAGGCTTATCTTAGTGAAGTCGATGCTGCCCAGCCCCAATGCCTGGACGGGGACGACCCCATTCAGTGACATCCCTCCCTCCCGTCGCACATTTGACAAAAACCCGATATCCGAAAATGAACAATATACTTAGGACAGTACTTGCAGCGGTTACGCTCTCCCTTTGCCTTGGCGGGGGAGCCCTTGCGCAGTCTTTCAATGTGAAGACCGCCAGCGGCAATGTACTTCGCCTGACGGTAAGGGATCCCGTGAAGAAGAGGGTTCAGCTTGTAAATCCCGGCTCTTCCCGCACAGGGACTGTTGAAGTTCCCGAGAAAGTAATCTACAAAAAGCAGGTCTACAAAGTGACCTCCATCGGCGAGGGTGCATTCGGCCCGGATGATACCGTTGAGCAGCTCATCCTTCCCGCGTCACTGGATTCGATATGGCCCCGTGCCTTCAAGGGCTGCAGGACCCTCTGCGGGGTGGTTTTCCCCGTTAATGAGGTCTTCATCGGGGAAGAGGCCTTCATGGGAACGGGCCTAAAGTCCGTGTCTTTCGGAAGCGGATGGAAGAAAGTGGACCTTAAGGAGTTCCGCTGGGTATCCACCCTCAGGGAGATATTCATTCCAGCCCAGGTCCGCCAGATTACGGGCCTCAAGACCCTTGAATGCCTGGAGAACATCACGGTTGACGGAAACAACCGCTCTTTCAAGACCGTGGACGGGATTCTGTACGACTACGAAGGCAAGACCCTTCTCTCGGTCCCGAGGAACAGGTCCGCCGACGTAGAGGTCCCGGAAGGAGTCGATACCATACTGAACAATGCGTTCCTTCACTGCAACGCCGTAGAGAACATCACCCTTCCCTCTTCCCTTACCAGTCTTTCGTTCCTCGAGTTCGAGAACTGCATGACCCTCCAGACCCTCACCATGAAAAGGAAGGAACCGATTCTCACCGCATCCATCGGGGGTAGGGAAGTGTTCGTACTGAAGATCCCCCGTTCCTTCAAAGTCCTCAAGGTGAGCCGCACTGCCCTGAAGGAGTATCGGGATGCCATCGTAAAGGAACCTGGCATGTACAGGACCATAGACGGCAAGCTTGAGGGCCCCATTACCGGGGCAACGGCACTCTCTGCAGCAAACCTGAGATTTTACTTATAGGAGATAGGTTACTGAGAAAACAAATTAACATACAAGATATGAAAAGCGAGGATACCGTATTTGGCATGGACGATTTCATCGAAGATGCCCCCAAGGCCAGGGATGGCAAGGCACTTAACTGGAAGGTGGTCTCAGTAGCAGGAGTATCGGCGATATCCCTTGCAGCCGCTCCCCTTGCCCTGCATGCTTCAGACGAGGCAGCATCCGAGCCCGTGGAAGGGGCTCCCCTCGGAGATGTTCCTCCCCTTGAGGATATTCCCCTTGAAGAAGATGCTTCAGGAGAGGTCGCCATCGAGGTAAGCCCGGAGGAGTCCGTGGTGAACGACGGCATGTCCTTCAACGAGGCCTTCTCGACAGCGAGGGAGGCCATGGGGCCCTACCAGCTCTTCGAGTGGAGAGGCAACATCTACTCTACCTGCACGGTGGAGGAGTGGGAGGCCCTGCATCCTGCGGAGGAAGAAATTCCCCTTGAGGAAATCACCGATGTGGCCCCCGAAGAAGTGGAAGTCGAGGGGGACGGGGCCCTCTTCGACTATGATGAGGGCGAGGATGTGGAAGTAAGGCTCCTTGGCTCCGAAGTGGACGAGGAAGAAGACCTCTCCGTCATGGGAATAGACGGGCACGGTGTCCTGATGCTGGATGTGGATCTCGTGGAGGAGGAAGAAGAGGAGGAAGAAGGTTTCATTGCCGAAATCGGGCCGGACTATGAGGAAGAGGAGGGCTTGGTGCTCGTAGGGGATGACCTTACAGATGAGGCCATAATCGTTGAGGACGAACTCTCCGCAGAGCTTTCCGACGAAGGCGGGGAAGCGATGTTCACAAACGACGCAGATTTTTAAAATAAATATAACAATAATTATGGATAGCCCCCGTCTTCCCGCATGTTCACGGGAGGGCGGAGCGGTCCGTAAAAAGGGGGAAGTCCCGACGGGCCGTCCGGGGAAGAAAGAAATCAAATCATACCGATATGCAGATAAAGTGCCCAATTTGCGGAGCCAAGCTCAATGCCAATGTCCCTGAAGGGAAAGATTTATCGAAGATAACATTCACCTGTCCCGTGTGCAATGTCGTCTCCCCTCTTTCCGGTTGCGAGAGGATAGTGCCAAAGCCCGCCAGGCCAGTCCCTCCAAAACCGGTGGATGACCCCGAGACCCGCTACGAGCAGAAAAAGCAGGAGGATACGCCCGGATACTTCGTGGACGAGAGAAACGGCAACATCTACCGGCTGAGGCCCGGCAAGTACACTGTCGGACGCAAGACATACGAGTCCGAGTCCAGGGCTGACATCCCGATAGAGACAGTCTATAACGGCATACTCGAGAAGACTTTCAGCAGGGTCCACTTCTATGTGAACACCGTGCTGGGCACGGACGGGATCTACCACACCTACATTTCCAATGCTTCCAACAAGGACGACATCAAGCTAAACGGCAAGATACTCGGCCGCAAGGAGGAACTGGGGCTGCAGGACGGGGACAAAATCTACTCCGGCGGGGTCATGCTTCGCTTCGTAAAGACTGCCCCCGCCTCTTCGTCCCCTTCCGCAGGGGATGACATCGAGGACGGGACCATTATCTAGAAACCCTCTTGCGCTCACGCAGTCCGAAGGAATAAAGATGAAAGTTACAACAACGGCATTGTCAATCCACGAGATCGGCAGGAGGGCCAACCAGGAGGACAGCCTGTATCCCGACAGGGGGGCCGAGTCTTTCAGCAGTGGGTTGTACATCCTGTGCGACGGCATGGGCGGCCACTCCGCAGGAGAGGTCGCATCCGGGACCATAGCGCAGGAAATGGCTTCCTACCTCGGGGAGCATTACCGGGAGGGGGCCCCTTTCACGGAAGCCCTCTTCCAGTCCGCCCTGAACTATGCCCATGACATCCTGGATACCAAGGATGACGGGGCGGTGAGAAAGATGGGCACCACCCTCACTTTCCTCTTCTTCCATCCCGGCGGGGCCTTTGTCGCCCACATGGGGGACAGCAGGGTCTACCAGATCCGTCCTTCCAGTGGCTCGGTTCTTTTCAAAACCAAGGACCATTCCCTCGTGAATGACCTTCTCTCCCTCGGCGAGATTACCCCGGAGCAGGCTCGCACCTCTCCCCAGAAAAATGTCATCACACGGGCTATCCAGGCTGGTCAGGGACGCCGCACCAAGGCGGATTGCGCCAACCTTTCCGACATCAGGCCAGGGGATTATTTCTATATGTGCAGCGACGGGATGCTGGAGGAAATGGAGGATGTGAACCTTGTGAATATCCTCTCGATGGACGCCTCGGACGAAAGGAAGAGAAGTATCCTGATTGAGAGGACAAAGGAAAACAGGGACAACCATTCCGCCCACATCATAAAGGTCCTCTCCGTCGACGGGACATTCATCCAGGACACCGCCCCCGCTCCTGCCACTTCATCGGAAGATGACGATAGCGCTGAGCGCACCACCCTTCCCGGCGGGGAGATGGTAAGAGTGGAAAGCGTCAGGGAAGTTACGGGGATGGAACCTCGGCCCCACCATGTCACGGAGCCCTCCTCCGTGAAGGGGGAAAAGGTGAGTGACTCTTTCGAAAGGGAACCTCGCATACCTCTGGAAAAGGACCGGGATGAAGAGACTACCCAGGTAGGGCCGCTCAAACCTTCTTCCCATGATGTCCCCCGGTCTACTCATCCCGCTCCCGTAGCCAAGACGCCACGTCCCGCCACCAGGAAGTCTGGGAACACCGTCCTCAGCATCATAATCGGTTGCCTTATCGCCCTGGCAGTTCTTGTAGGGGGACTTTTCATCTATAAGTCCCTGAAATCCAAAGGAGCGAGGGGCTCTACCGTCCAAAAGGTGGACATCGGCCCGGAGAGGGAGGCTACAGCCCTTCTGGACGGGGGGACCCTTTCCCTTTTTGCAGGGATAAATGACGAGTAGCGGGACTTCTTTCCCGGCCTCGGGGCCAGGGGAAGCGGTCAAGGGAAAAAACAGGAGGATTATTTGAAAAAACATACAGGCCCAGGGCCTCAATGGTAAGGAATTTGCGGGGATTTTACATTTTGCTTTAGGGCATTTAATCATACGTTTTTAGGTTTATGGCTGAAATAGTCGGTGCGCTGACAATAGGGACAACCCTGCAGGGCAGCGTATACAAATACCGGGTCGACAAGGTCCTTGGACAGGGGGCCTTCGGTATCACTTACCTATGTTCCACAATGGTGAGCGGAACCCTCGGAGAGGTGGAAGTCCAGGTCGCGGTGAAGGAGTTCTTCGCCAAGGAACTTAACTCCCGCGACGATGACGGTACGGTCCGTGCGACCGCCGCCGGGGGACTGGCTCAGAAATACATGGACGCCTTCAAGAGGGAGTCCCAGAATCTCTCAAAGATGAAAACTGCGGGCATCGTCAATGTCCTCGAGTCCTTCGAGGCCAACGGGACTGTGTACTACAGTATGGAGTATCTCTCCGGCGGTACCTTGGATGCCTTCGTAAGGGGCAGGGGAATGCCCGAGAGGGCTGCCCTGGAAATGATCCACAAGATCGGTCTCGCCCTTGCGTACATGCACGGGAAGAAGATGATGCACCTGGACCTCAAGCCCAAGAACATCATGCTCCGGAAGAACGGCGTCCCCATCCTCATAGACTTCGGTCTGTCCAAGCAGTACGAGTCCAACGGCGAGCCGGAGTCCAGTTCCACCATCGGCCTGGGAACACCGGGCTTCGCCCCGATTGAGCAGGCCAACCAGAATTCCGGCAAGGAGTTCCAGCCAACAATCGACATCTATGCCCTCGGGGCCACGATGTACGAGATACTTACCGGAAAACTTCCTCCCACCGCCTCGGAGATCCTCAATGACGGCTTCCCGAGGCAGGACCTCGAACAGATGAATATTTCCAAGAAGACCATCGATGCCGTGGAAAACGCAATGTCCCCCGTCAAGAGGCTGCGTCCACAGACCGTGGAGGCCTTCCTGCAGGTATTCCAGGAGGCCCAGGACAGCCTGGGTGAACCTTCCGGCGATGACCCCTTCCCGAAGATGGACATCAGGGATGAGGAGACCGAGGTGGAGGTCCCGTACATGGACAGGAGACCCTCCCAGGCTTCCAAGGGAACACTTCCCGAACGTCCCCGGATAAATACAAACGATTCCTACGGAGGCCAGAGGCCTTCCCAGGGTAGACCCTCTCCCCAATGGCCTTCCTCATCGGGAGAGGACCCGGAAGGGACAGTGAACTATTCCGGAGGTTATCCTTCGGGTGGTTATCCCGCCCCTCCGAGCGGAGGCTATCCCTCCAGAGGTTATCCTGCACCCCCCAGTGGAGGCTATCCTTCGGGCGGTTATCCCAGCTACGGCCAGGGTGCCTCTCCAAAGGCGCAGTCCCAGCCGCTTCCCGCCTGGGTATGGCCGGTCGTGGCGGTAGCGGGTCTTCTGATAGGGGCCATGTTTGGCTTTGTCTTATAGGAAACCGGGCGGTGACAATGAAAAGGGTTCTTTCGGCTCTTCTGGTGCTTCTTCCCCTGCTTGCCTACGGGCAGGGTCCTTCCGCCGTGGAAGAAAGAAAGATGAACCTCAGGATTCTGTCGCTCATAGATGAGTACGAGAGGACCTGTTCGCTCTCCGAGCCAAGAAGCGCCCAGGAGTTCCTGGATCTTTTCGCCTCCCCCGCCGAGGCATGCGTCTACAACGACAACTTCCGCTCGCCCTCTTTCCAGGAAAAGGTGACACCCCAGGAGTACGTTTCCTCGCTCTCTCTCGGAGATAACGCCCTTCTTACGGTCAGGGTGGGCGACATCAAAAAGGAAGGGCCTTTTTTCAGGCATGGCGGACAGTGGCACAGGAAAATATCCATGGCCAAGAGTTTGAGGATTATGGATTCTGCGCAGTCCGAAAAGTCCACGGACGGGAAAGAGAAGCCTTCCGAGGAACTGTACGAGGACGAGAGGGACTTCCGCCTCATAGTCGATTTCCAGTTCAACCCCCTGACAGGAAAGTGCAAGATTTCATCAATCGGCCTCTCCTCTCTCCCAGACAATAAGCCAAGGACCAAAGTAGGTGACAAAAAATCATCGCCTGTCCCTTCCCCCACCACAACAACCACCACTTCCTCCTCAACCGACCTCTCTTACATAAACGACATGTAAATTCCCCGGGCGGGACCGGTGTCCCGCTTAACTTAAAAGATAGTTGCACCACCATGAACAGTACACTCAAATATATCCTCCCTACCCTGGTATTCTTAGCCAGTACGGCTGTGGGCTATGTCGGGGCGAGCGCCGTGAAAAAGGGCATGGCGTCCCGTCCGACTTCACCTAAACCCTCCAATGAGACTGTAATAGACCGTAGTCCCGTTGAGGTCACCCCTGCAGCGGAAGTCCCCGCACCCGCCGCTACAGTGAATCTGCAGATAGAGTCCATCGGCCGCCCTAAGCTTGACGCAGGCACCGGGAAGTACTCCTTCACGGTGGAAGCTTCCGGCTCGGTCCAGGAGTACATCCTCTACGATGCCTCCGACCAGATGATCCGCCGCCAGCCCGGGAACCGTTTCGAGGTAGCCGCTGTCGCAGGAGGGAAGTATATTGTGAGGGTCGCTGACCTTCACGGGAATGTCTCCCAGCCAAAAGAGGTCACGGGGTGTTACGCAGTCCAGAAAGTGAACAAACTTTCCGCAGGGGAACTTGAGACGATACTGAATTCCGGCAGGGCATCGAGCGCCGATACCCCGGACTTCAAGAGCAGGGTATCCCCGAGCCTGGTCCCGACTGTCGTAGGCATGGAACAGGGAGAAAGGGTGCCCCAGAGCGTAAACGAGCTCATAATGAAGATTTCCAACGGCATCTGGGACAGCGTAAGCGTGCAGTCCGTGGACTATGACCCCCTCACCAACCGCATGACCCGGGCAACAGTCAAAGTGAATTATCCCGATTAAAGATACCCCTTCCCGTCATGAGAAAGATGGTCCTCAACCTTGTGCTCCCGTGCCTTCTTCTGTGCCTGTCGCCCATTGTCTGCGGGGCGCAGAAAAAGAGCCTGCAGTTCGTGTACATAGCCAAGGACAATACCACATCCGTGAACGACCTGATGACCGAAGTGAAGGGGATATATGAAAAGGCGACCAAGGACACTGACAGGGCAGTTGTGTTCTATATGTCATATTTCGAGTCGCAGATAATAGTGAAAGTGAACCTGCCCCAGTCCAACCCAGAAGACATTTCCCAGGTATATGCGATGCTTTCCAAACCGGGCGAGACCATGGTCGACCTCTCCTCGGACATGGGGAAGATCCTGGCGCTGTTTGAGGAGATACCCCTTACATCCCCTGACGGCACCTTCACTTATCCCGAGAATGAACTCAGATTCTATGTTACCCCGTCATTCTGGAAGCTCAAGTACAACGAGGAGTTCATAGCGCCCCTGTACTTTGCGCTCGGAATGGACGAGAAAGACAAGGAGGGGAAAATAAAGATGAACATATATCACCACCGAAAAGACAAGCTCGAGTATGACAAGCAGTATCCTTTCGGGGCGATGAACCTGTGTGCGAACTATGATTTCCGGCTGCGGACCTACTAGGAAGGGAAGGGCAGCAAGAATTTCATTCACATAGGGTGGGGAGAGTAAGGTAGGTACCCCACCCCCATGAAACGAGAATTAAGAAAGTTCATATATTATTGTTTATGAGAAGAATACTGACATTCATTATCCTCAGCATTGCACTCGTGGCTCCGGCCATGGGCGGCAACATCAAGACCAAGCTGCCCAAGAAGGCCGAGGTCTTCCTGCCCGGTGCCCTAAACACCGACTTGCTGACGATGGACACTGCCCAAAAACTCCTCGATTCCGGCAATTACGGGCAGGGCGGGGCGAGCACCAACCGTTTCTGGGTCGCTTACAGTGACCGTTCCGACAATGCCCTGTATGCATCCCCGGACAGGGGGGCCGAGAAGATCGATGCCCTGGGGCTCGGGGATGAGGTGAGGATCGCCCAGATAAGCGGTGATTACGCCCTCGTCTATGATGAACCGTCCACCGGGGAGCTGTACCCGAAGATTTCCTCGACAGCCACCTTCAAGGGCTGGATACCCATGAGCAAGCTCCTGCTGTGGTCATCATGCCCGACGGATAACCACGGGATCTATTACAAGGCCATGATATGCGCCAATATCGACAAGGACCTAGACAATCCCCGTTTCGGCTATCTGTTCACAAATCCCACCTCCAACAGGAATGCCGGGAGCCTCTCTATGGACTTCACATTTTATTTCGTGATAAAGAGGGAGGGGACCATGAGCCTTCTGTGCAAGCAGAACAAACTCGGTGGACCCTCCAACAGGGTCTTCTACGGTTGGGTGGACGAGAACTCCTATGTCGCATGGGACCAGAGGTCCTGCCTGGAGCCCAACTGGGAAGAGGCAGACTTCGATTATTTCGCATCCAGGGGCATCAAGACCAAGATCTACGAAGACAGGAAGATGACCTCCCAGGCTGCTGAGATTGTGTACCGTGCGGACAAGACAAAGGATTCCTACGATCCCTACCGTTACAGGATGCCAGGCTCCAAGCTCCGTTTCCCGATCCTTTCCGACAATACCGAAAAGGCCTGGAACATCTCCACTTTCAGCAATGCCTCGAATGCTGCCATAAACGGGGACGACTCCGACATCAATCCTCTGTTGGACTCCGAGCTGAGGTCCCTCTCCAAGATCAACATCGCCATCGTCATAGACGGGACCAAGTCCATGGGACCCTACTATCCCGCATTGAAGGATGCCATCCATGAGTTCACGAGCTATCTGCAGGACAAGACCCTCAGGGTCGGTGTGCTCATCTACAGGGATATCGCGGACGGAAAGTATGTCACCGAGATGATACCCATGACAAATCCCGAGAATCCCAAGCTGATGTCCTTCCTGCAGACGGGTGGAGAGTACGGCATCAAGAGCAGCCCGTCCGACAGGACGAAGAGGGAGGCCCTCTATTATGGCATCGACCAGGCCCTGGATTCATTCGGGTTCAATAGCAAGGAGTCGAACATCATGATGGTCATCGGCGACTGCGGTGACGCAGGGGACTATCCCGAGGTGACCCAGGACGTGATAATCGACAAGCTGGTGGAGAAGAATGTCTCCCTGCTTGCTTTTCAGGTAAGGAACAATCCCTCGGACCCGGACTTCACCATTTTCAACAACAACGTCTCCGAGCTCATCCGTCCTTCCATGCAGATCAAGTTCCGCTCCCTTCTTGACAACGGGGCTTCCTCGCAGAAGATAAGGGTCAGGGCCCAGGAGAGGGGCAACATGATAGAGTTCCGGAGCAATGTCAATAACCAGGACGGGGACCTGTATGTCGGGACATACAATTTCGTGTCATCCGGAGAGATGGATGCCGATGAACTGGTAACCCAGTTGAGGGCTGCCGTCATGCAGATAAAGTCCACTGTCCAGATGCAGATCAACCTCGTCTACAATGCCGAGAAACCCGTTGACTCCACTTTGGATGAACCTGCGTACAAGAATGGGTTCGAGGTGAATGAGCAGGATATCGACGGCCCCAGGCTGGAGCAGCTGTGGCTTCGCAAGAGGCTGGGTTCCCGTTATGACGACCTCCAGAAGAAAAACGCCACCGTGTCATTCAAGGGCTACACCCCCAGGAAGGACAAGACCGGCAGGGAATACTACAAGACGGTCATCTACATTTCCCAGGAGGAGCTCGCCCATATGCTCAAGCGTCTGGCTCCCCTGTACGAGGTCGCCAACAGGAAAGGCAATGACAGGGAACCCTACGTGAGGGCCATGAAGGGGATAATCCAGGGAATGATCCCCAATATCACCGATGCGGAAATCAACAAGATGGGATACACCCAGGTGATGAATCTCGTGGCAGGTCTCAATGACATGACCCGTTCCATGAAGGGAAGGACGGTGGCGGAGGTCGCGAACACCCAGACCGTCAACGCCAAGGAGTACCAGGATCTCATCCAGAATTTCAGGCGCCAGTACCGTAAGCTCCTGACCATCCAGAACTCCCCCTACGATTATGTACGGAGTTTCAATGACTCGAAGTACTACTGGATACCGCTTGAGGACATTCCTTAGCGAAAGCCTTGATCCCCCATCGGGGCCTTCCCCGTAAAACGACATCCCGCCGCTTCCGAATGGAGGATGCGGCGGGACAGCTTTTTCTACCTGTCGTTTATCAGGTCACCCGGTGTCTTTTTCAGCAGGCCTCCCATCACCGCATGGATTGTGTAGATGGATGCGGAGAGGATGATGAGGACCGAGAGGACCGTCTTCCAGGACCACAGGGACAGGTAGCCGAAGTGGCCTTCCCTGACAAGGCCCCCGGCCTGCATCAGAAGCTGCAAGAGGAAAACTCCCGCCAGGGAGATTATAATGGCTGCAAGCAGTGTTCCCCCTACAATCAGTATGTACACCAGTATGAGGCTGCGGTTGCTCACCCCGAAAGCCTTGAAGGTCCCGAGGTTTCTCTTGACCTTCTGGAAATATGAGCGCAGCAGGTTCACTATGAAAAGGATGATGCAGACAATGGCGAAGATGACGATGGCCCAGGACAGCACTCCCGCCAGGATGCTCACCTCATTGAAATTCTCCTTCGCATTCACCTGGGACATGTCCAGGTTCAGTTCGAAATTTCGGAGCATGAACTGCTCGAAGTCCCGTATCTTGTCCAGTCTGTTGAAGTACACCGACAGGAAATCGGGATGGGTCATGACCGGCTTGGAGAAATTGTAGTCATACACCCTTGTGACCCCTTTGTCCCCCCATTTCTTCATAACCGCCTCGTGCACGGCCCAGATTTCCTCGGCACTGAGCACGTCCGAATCCTTCTGTCCCCTCAGCGTGACATAGTCCCCCTTCATGAAGCCCCTCAGTTCCGGCTTGTAGAATGAGTTCCTGTCAACCATGATGTTCGCCGGGGTGACACCGGAGGCTATATCTGTGAGGGAGGAACAGAACTTATCGTACCTATCCTCGTTTCCGGGGACAAAATAGCTCAGGACCTGACTGTACTGAGGGTTGGCCCCCATATGGAAAGGGAGTGTGATGCTGGCCCTCTCCCCCATGAAGTAGGCGGAGGACAGGACATCCACGTTGCTGGGCAGTCTCTTGACCACCCCCAGTACGGGCAGCGGGGCCCTTGCGAAAGTCCCTTCCAGGAGGTGGAACCCGTATTTGTCAGCCCCCACGCTATGGCTCTCGAAATCAATGAACGGGGGAGTCTTGGTATAGCCTAGTCTCTGGAGGGCCTCCTTTGTTATTATTACGCCGATTGTGTTTTCGGGAATGTCGACTGCCGCTATGGCCTGTCCGCCTTCGACGTTGTCCCGGCTCAGGATCTCCCGTACGAGGTCGGTGTGCATGTCCCCCTGGAAGCGCACCCTCAGATACTGGGCGTCATCTCCTTCCCTGGGCCAGAAGAACATGGGCTCGTAATAGTCGAACTGGTAACCCTCATAGTCGAAGAAGGTTTTGTTCCCCTCCTCTGAGAGGAGGGCCTCCATCGCGGCTGCCTCGTCCCCGATGTCGGTCACCCTTATGTCCATCCACCTGATAAAGGGGTCGTTCATCTTGGCGGCAAGATACTTCATGCTGCCGTTGCTGAAGGCTATCGCCGAGAATGTCGCTGTGAGAACCAGGGTGAGAAGCCACAGGGTAGAGAGGCCCTTCCCCAGCAGGACCTTGCCCTCACGCTTTACGAAAAGCTTGAAATAATCGCTTTGTATCCTGTCCGGAATTCCCATGGCTACTCTTTTGACTTAAGGTACTGTTCAAACTCCTGTGAGGGTATGGTCACGGTAGCGTTGCTCCACTCTTTCCTGTCCGGGGACGGGGTGAAAACGGAGGCGCTGTCAAGCATTCCCATCGTAAGGGGCTGCCCGTCCGCATCATTCTTCCCGGTAGGGACCCTCCTGAGTTTGATGACGATATCTCCGAAAGTGCTCGCCAGGTGCATGTCGTGGGTGACAATGACAGCGGAGGAACCCTTCATCCGGGAAAGTTTGTCACTGAGGACCTTCATCGCATTCATGGCATTCCCGCTGTCGAGGTTCCCTGTAGGTTCATCCCCGAAGAGGACTGTGAAATCCGGCAGGATGGCCCTTGCGAAAGCAAGTCTCTGCCTCTGTCCCCCGGACAGTTCCGTTGTCATCCTTTCCTCCCCGAGGGAGTCAAGGCCGAGGTCACGGAGCACCTCCCTTGCCTTTGTGAAAGACTCCTCCCTGCTGTAGCCTTGCAGCATCCTCGTAATCGCAATGTTCTCGTAGGCCGTGAAATTGCTCATGAGGTTGGTGTTCTGGAAGATGAAATTGAAGTGACGAAGGCGGAACTCGGACAGGGCGAGGTCGCTTTCAGAGTCCCACAGGTCCATCACTTTCACTTTGGTGCCATCCTCCTCATAGAAATTGAAAACGGTCCCCTCCCTTGGCGCGACAGTGTTGTTCATCATGCCAAGGACCTCCAGAATGGTGCTTTTGCCTATCCCGGACTCACCTACGATAAAGACCTGGCGTCCCCTTGGGATATCCAGGGAAGCGATCCTGAGGACAACCCTCGCATCGGGGCTGTCCTTCTCGTATGAGCAGTCGAGGGACCGTATTTCAAAGAGCTTGTCCATCCCGTGAATGCTAGGGCAGGCGTTCTACGGGAACCCAGTAGACGGTCTTTCCGTTTGCGGTGGAAGTGTACTTGTAGGGAGTCTTCTGGATTTCCAGCAGCATGCGGTATTTGAGGGAGAAGTCCTCCATCATGTCTGCGAACTCCTCCTGGGTGCAACCCTTGAAGCTACGGATATCCTTGAACTTCTTGCCCTTGTCGTAATCCTGTGTGTAGTCTATGCCCTCCACAATGCGCAGAGCCTCGTAGAAGCCGATTTCCTCGATTTTGGGGATGCTCCCCACGGGGACAGTGGCCTCGACCCAGTTGCTGAGCCTGTCCACGAATTCATCCGGCTTGTCCTTCTTGGTGAGGGCCATGTCATAAAAATCAGCGAACTTGGCCATCAGGTCGTCGAACTCGTACATGTCATACATGGCGACACTCTTGAAGAATTCCCTTTTGCCGACATCTGCCCTGAGCGAGGTGGCATAGTAGAATGTCTCGGCCTTCTCCTCGACCACGGTCGTCCCCTTGCCTGAGAGCTGCATGTCCACATTCTCGAAAATCCTGTTGAACATCTCCTTCAGTACATCCTCGAAATCTCCCTCGTCCATCATCCTTGAAGGGACATAGGTATGGTAGTCGAACAGGGGGTTGTCCACTGCGTCCTTGTAGAAGTCGACTTCACTTACATTGCCGTTGACTTTGGTGCTCTGCATGACACTCACCTCGTCTGACTCGGTCTTCTCGAGGCGGCTCTTCAGACGGGTGGACATCATCTCGGTAATCTGGCTGTTGAAGAGGCGGAAAGGATAGCGGGTAGGATAGTTCTGAAGCTGCACCCCGAGCAGGTTGATGTTCTGGGAGTCGAGTTTCTCGCCGATATTGGCGGGAACTGCGCTCTTGCTGTCGTTGAGGTCACCCATCCCTCCAAGCACGATCATGTAGTTGGACTCCGATGCATGGAACCCCGCATTCTCGATGGCGGTCTCGATGCCGGCGCAAAGGAGCGGCTCCACGAAGTTGCCCTTGAAGCCGAACTCGCCTCCCTTGTCAAGGTAGTCCACGAGGGAACGGAACTTCACATCGGAAAGAGGAAATATCTCAGTGGCATACTCCTCTGTCGTAGCGTCCCTGTAGAAAACGTACCCGACCTTGATGGAAGCGTATTTGTTGATGTTGCGAAGTTGCTTGATCCGGTCGATGATGGCAGTAAGGTAAGGTTCATAGGCCTTGGACCCGTCCATTACAAGCATGATATTCACGTTGTTCAGGTCCTCGGACATATCGGCTTTCGCCTCGGGCCCCTTCGTGCCGAAGGCACTGCTTGCGGGGAAGGCGAAGATATTGGAGGACCCGAATGACCCGATGAGGGGGAAGCGCCACTGACCACCGCTCAGGCGGCCCGCATTGTCATCGTAGCCGTCCCCGCTGGGCATCTCAAATCTGATCGTCCCCAGGCTCTTGCCACCGAAGCCTTTCACATCCACGCTTGTCCCGGCAGTTGCGAATGTGACCACATTGCCCTGCTCCCAGGTGGGCTCGAGGAAGAGCCTGCCGTTATTTGTGATCTGCAGTGACGAAGCTGTCACCCAGCCATAAATGTTGTCGGGGTTCGTGAGGTCGGGGTCGTGGGCAAGGAGGAACATGGATGAACCGTCCTTCTTTGCGACATAGAAGATGGAGGTGGTGGTTTCCCCGGGGAGGGGTGCATAGTTGGTCGGATTGAGGGGGGTCGTGTACAGGCGTCCCTCGAATGCGGCTGCGTCCATCTGAAGTTCAAGGGCATCCTGGCTTATGACCACCTTCGAGAACTGTCCCTTGGCATCGGAAAGGGCATAATCCGTCAGGAGGAGATTGGACAGCGGAATCCACCCTTTCCACTCGAAGGTGGAGGGAAGGGCGGGATATACGAGTCCCTCGGGGATGCTGTATACCAGGGCGGCATTCCCTCTGATGGCGGCGATCCTGACCTTTTCCTTGTATCCCAGGGAAGAGAAGGTCTTCTTGCATTTGGAATCGACGTAAGTATTGTTGCTGCTACGGTCGCTATAGGCATCCCAGTACGAACCGGCACTCTCACTCTGGTATTTTCCGGTAATGAAAGTATTGTACATCTCCTCGGTGATGATCTTCTGGGAGGCAAGCTGCGGTTTCGAGATGAACTCCTTGGCCTTCGGGATTTGCTTGGGTGTCTGGGCAAGGGAGACCGAGGCGAAAAGGACCGCACAGAGGGCGGACAGAAGCAGTGTTTTTCCGTTCTTCATGACGTTATGATGGTATTGTCCTGGTTGTTGATATTCTTTTCTTTCAATTACTGCAAAGCATCAGAGCAGTCCGTCATCATCACTGAGGAAGATGCCTTCATCGATGCCCTGGCTCTCGTCGACTCCTGTGGCGAGCGCCTGGACGTTTTCCACCGTAAGAGTGCCTTCCGGGGTGAAAATCTCGTCCTGGGAAATGACCCCGTCGTCATTGCGGTCAACGAGGAGTTCGTCCACGGTGCCGTCCCCGTTCCCGTCTATGAACTGGGCACTGTGACCTTCTATGCTGGCATTGATGATGGTGGCGGACCCTTCATTGCTGGAAACCGTGTTCACGCTGTGGATGTGGTATTCCTTGTCGAACATGGACTCCTCGGCGGAAGCAGTGCGGACCTGTGTAATGGAAGGCTCGCTTTCACCCTTCTCTTCTTCCCTGACTTCGGAAACCTCCATCATCTGTGCTCCCTCAGCCGCCCCTTTCCCCCTGGTGGCCGAAGCGGCTGAGGGACCCTCCTCCCAGGGCTCGACCTCTATGGAGGTCTGGGCTATGGCGGAGTCGTACTGGGAGTGCTGGAGGGAACTCATGGCCTCCCACTCCTCCTTGGAGTATGTGGAATAGATGTTCCCGTGCCAGGAGAACAGGCCGCCGGCCCCGACTTCCTCCCTCGCGGCATTGAAGGCCTCGACAAAGCCCATGGAGTTATTTACGGATGTCGCCACAGGGAGGGGGCCGGAGGGGACCTCCCGGGTTTCGGTCTCCTCGGACGGGGCGGAGGTCTGGGGGACAGCTTCCATAGCTATGAAAATCCCGCCTGTCGTGAGGGCCGCCGCCGGAAGCATTGCGCCCATTATCTTTTTGGAATCCGGTTCGCGGACTTCCTTTTGGGTTGACTCGTCAAGGAATACAGTCTCTTCGCTGTCAAAGGGGGTAGGGGACTGTGAACGACGTGTTTTCATGGTATGCGGTTTTTGAATAGTCGAGGTAAAATCCTGTTTCCGTTACAAAAATACGAGTAGATTATTTCATGACAAAAAGTTTGGGCGATTTTTACACGAAATTCCCCGTTTCTTTGATGAAAACCCCTTTAAGTGGGTGCGTTACAGGGACGAATGAAAGGGCGCTGTCCGCTTCCTCCTATTTGAAATCCTCCGTTCCGGGCAATTATCCCCCCGTGGGATGAAAGAAAAAACACCTTTATTTATACCTTTGCAGTCAAGTTTCACCAAAGATTGACCTTCACATTATGGATCCTAGTCATAACATCTTTTCTTCCACTCTGTCATCTTTAATGGCATGCACCCTCTTTGTCCTGTCTTCATTCATTTTCCCCTCCTGCTCGCAGGGGGGAGGTAACATCGGCAGCGACGACTCGGGCCCTGTCATCGTCGAGGATACATACACTGTCAAGGACGTTTCATTCAGCATGGCGAAAGTGAGCGCTGGCACTGTGGCTCTCGGGACTACCCGTGACGGCCGGTTCGTGACCGGTTGCCAGGTGCCGATGCAGGTCGTGATGGATCCCTTCGCCATTATGGAGGAGCCTGTTTCGCAGGCGCTATGGACAGCGGTCATGGGCTCCAATCCAGCCTCTGCCCTCAGTCCGTCCCTTCCTGTTGACAGGGTATCGAAAAAGGACTGCGAGAAGTTCGCCTCGAAACTATCCAAACTCACCGGGGTGCCCTTCATCCTTCCCACGGAGGCCATGTGGGAGTATGCGGTGAAAAGCGGGTCGGTCAAGGTCGAAGCCAAACTGAAGGAATGGTGCTCGGACGTTTTTGCGGAGAATTTCCCCGCCCATGCGGCGTATGATCCGACGGGGGAGGGAAAGGGGGCGCTGTGTGTCGTGCGCTCCTCTGCCACGAGGGAGAGCCTTTCCCCTTCCGCCAAGTCAGGTGGGCTTACTTTCCGCCTAGCAGTCCGCCCCGGGGACAAGGCCCCGGAGCAGCTTGTGGGGATATTCCTCAGGGGAGAGTTCCCGCCCAGGGAGCATAGCTGCACCACCGAAACTGTGGAAGTGCTGGGAGAGCGGATAGCAATGACGGCAGTAAGGGGTGGGAAATTCTTCATGGGTGCCACCTCGGAGCAGGGGCAGTATGCCTCCGACAACGAAAAACCTTCACACGAAGTGGTGGTGGAGGACTTTGAGATGCAGACTGACGAAGTAACGGCGGGACTGTTCCTCAAGGTAATGGGCTTTCTTCCCTTCGGCAACAGCGAGAAAAACCTCGACGCTCCCGTCGTCAATGTCTCATGGTACGGGGCGCAGGACTTCATTTACAAGCTGAATTCCTTGACCGGAAGGACCTTCCGCCTCCCCACGGAACAGGAGTGGGAGTATGCCGCAAGAGGCGGGGAGAAATCAAGGGGATACCGCTACAGCGGAGCCAATCTTGTGGGGACCGTGGCGGTATATGCAGATAACCAGCCTGACCACAGAGTCACGAAGATCCGAACCAAAAAGCCCAACGAACTGGGACTGTACGATATGAGCGGAAATGCCTGGGAGTGGTGCATCGATTCCTACACCGACTATGGGAATGGGATGGTGGCGGACCCTGATGTCAAAGTAATGAGGGGCGGAAGCGCCGCTTCGCCATGGGGGGCATGCAGGGTCTCAAACAGGGCCAGCAATCACGTTTACGGGGTGAAAGCCACTTACGGGTTCCGCCTTGCGATATAATAAATACCTTTCCATAATTTGACGGGGCAGATAATTTGAACTAAATTTGCATAAATTGGGAAGTAGGCACTCTTTTGGAGATGCGGGTGCCGCCTGTCCCTTGGTTAGTAAATGGAAAGAAAAACTCTAGTTTCATCACTGGTGGCCCTTGTCCTGATGGGGGGGCTTGTGGTCTTTGGCGTAGTAAAGCTCTTCCCGGGAAAGAAGGGAGGGGAAAGCGCATCGCCGAAGGCTGCCGTGTCGGAGTACCGGCTTCTTCCTGCGGTACCCTCGGACGCAGCCATACTGATGACATTTTCCGATTTCGGGGGCCTCACCGATCTCCTTACCGACACCACCAAGTTCTTCCGTCCTTTCCTCACCAATGATGCGAAGGGTGGACTCGGGAAGTTCATAGATGAGGTCAGGGACTCCATCCCGTCTTCTTTCCTCTCATCCGAAGCCATCATCTCCATGCATTACAGCGGGGAGCTTACGCCCCTTCTCATATTGGAGGCGCCTGCGGACTCCCTGGAGGACGTGGCCAGCATTTCTGCCATGGCCCGCTCCTGTCGCCTTCAGAGCAAGTACTTCTCGTCCCTTGCCCCAGGAACTTCTCC
Source organism: uncultured Bacteroidales bacterium (assembly GCA_905235445.1). Classification (GTDB taxonomy): domain Bacteria; phylum Bacteroidota; class Bacteroidia; order Bacteroidales; family UBA932; genus Cryptobacteroides. The sequence continues at coordinate 28,335 of CAJOLJ010000002.1, read as the reverse complement.
AGCAGGAAAATGCCTCCCGTCAGGGAAGGCTCTCCAAGCGTGGCCTCATGGTGATATCCCCCTCGAGGACACTGGTGCTTTCCTCGCAGAGGCATCTTGAGAGCGGAAGCTCCATCCTGGACAAGAAGGGCTTCCCGCAGACAGCCTCGCAGGCAGGGAGCAAGAATGCGATGTTCCTTTCCGGGGCCTACATGGTCAAGCTCCTGTCCTCGCACGGCAAGAACATACCCCGGTCCTACAGCGATTTTTCGAAGACCGTAGCTGACTGGTTCTCTCTTTCGTTGGACTCCTGCAGTCCTCTGCTCGCGGACCTGTCCCTCCGAACCAGCCCGTCCCCGTCCAACGCCTTCTTCGCCAAGCTCGTCTCCCAGATGCAGGGAGGGGAGCTGCTTTTCGGGAGCATGCTTCCGTTCAATACCGTGAGCGCAGTTTCCCTCGCCACCCCGTCCGTCACGGAATATCTTGACCTTTACAAGAAATATCTCGACGCCCAGGGTTCCCTTGACAGATACCGTCAGATGAACGCTTCGCTGCGGGACACCCTGACGGGACTCACTCCCGAGAAGATGGTCGTGCGTCTTGACGTACAGGAAGTGACGAAGGCCACCCTTCGCCTGGACAGCGGGCTCAGTGACATTCTCGCCCTCAGGGTCGGCAAACAGGATCCCAAGGTCCTTCTTGCCTCAACTTCCATGAAGCAGATGCGTGAGTACAAGGGGGGCGTGATTCCGTACAGGTTCAAAGGCTTCATCGGTGCCGAGTTCGGATCCCTCTTCACGGCAGGGGATGAGAGATATTGCTTCATCAAGGATGACTGGCTGATTGTGGGCGGCAATGCAGCCCTGCGGTACCTAAGTGACGCCCCGCACAGTCTCGCCACCCTGCTGGGAGAGAACGCCCTCTCCTCCAATCTCCCCACCAAGGGAGCCAGGATGGAAGCCTATCTGTCCCTCTCTGAGTTCCCCGCAGTGATAGATACCTATACCAAGCCTTCCCTGACTGCTTCCCTTCGCAGGACCTTGAATGGAATAGACTACGAACCCATCTGCATAAGCGTGCTGGATGACGGGACAGCCAGGATGAGAGTGAACCGTGTCGAAGTGAGCAAGTCCAGGACCCCGGTAGTTGAAAGGGACACTGTCGTGGTGGTTCCCAAGGGACCCTACAAGGTCATAAACTACCAGAACTGGAAGACCTACACGCTGAACCAGGCTCCGAACAAGTCCCTCTCCGTGAGGGACGAGAACGGAAAGGCACTGTGGGGCATACCTTTCAAGTATACCATCTGCGGCTACGTGGAGAACATAGACTACTTCCAGAGCGGGAAGATCCAGTGGCTCTTCGCGGCAGGAAGCCGCCTGTACCTGTTTGAGAAAGGAAGCCAGATCGTGAACGGGTTCCCGGTGGACATGGGCAAGGAAATCCTCCTGGGTCCTGCATGCTATGACCTGGACGGCAACGGGAACTTCAGGGTCATGCTCCTTTTCACCGACAACACTCTCGGCTACTTTGACCTCCACGGAAACACTGCGGAAGGTTGGCAGGGGATAGAAGTGAAAGAGACGATAAAGTCCCTGCCTGAACCCGTTTTCGTGGGTGACAAGGTATACTGGGCGGTGAGGACATCGATCCAGACCCTTTTCTACGAATACGAGGGCGGGCCCGCCCTGGCAAAGAACTCCAAGACCCCGATGGTCCGGCCGGATACGGAGATCCAGGTCAACGATGACGGTACCGTCTCCGTAACATGCTACGACGGCAAGGTCCGCAAGCTCAAGATGCAGGTCCTCCAGGACAAGGGGCAGGCCAAGGCTGACAGGGTAAAGGGAAAGGCCTCGAAAAAAGAGGGCAGGAAAAGTAGGCGCCAGGGGGGCGGAAAAGATGAAATGGAGGAACCCTCCCCTCAGGAGGAGGGCGCCACTTAATGAGTTTGAGAATTCAACACACACATCTATATACAACACACATTACACTTTAGAAAACATTCCTGTTCACCAGTTGAACAATCGGACACCGCCTTTTTACGAAAAGAGAGCGCTGTTCCAAGGAAAAAGAACGAAAAATCATGGAATATCAATCCGTCAATAAGCTCATCGAGAAGAGCTTCAAAGAGAATTGGGAGAGACCGGCTCTGTCCAACTACCAGGGTGTGACCCTGAAGTACGAGGATGTGGCCCGCAGGATAGCTAAACTTCACATTGCTTTCGAGCAGTGTGGCCTCGAAAAGGGTGACAAGGTAGCAGTTTGCTCACGTAACCAGGCTAACTGGGGCGTGAGTTTCCTGGCGGCCATGACTTGGGGTGCGGTTCCCGTGCCCATCCTCCATGAGTTCAAGCCAGGCAATATCCATTACCTGGTGAACCACTCGGAGGCCAAGGTGCTCTTTGTGGATGACGTGATCTGGGAGGGACTCTCCGCCGACGAGATGCCCGGCATCCAGGTCGTTGTCCAGATCAATACTTTCAAGTTCCTGTATGCAGCCTCCCCGGCACTGCTGAAGGTGAGGGAGCATCTGAACGAGAGCTTCGGCCGTCGTTATCCCAACAACTTCTTCCCCGAGGACCTCAATTACTATGAGGACCGTCCCGAGGAGTTGGCCCTCATCAATTACACTTCCGGAACCTCCGGGTTCTCGAAAGGCGTGATGATCCCCTACAGGGCCCTGCTTTCCAACATCATCTTCTCCAGGAAAGCGGAGAGTCACATGAGCAACAATTCCAAGGTCGTGGCCATGCTGCCCTCCGCCCACATGTACGGAATGATGTTCGAGTTCCTCTTCGAAATGACTATCGGCGCGCACGTGCATTTCCTGACAAGGGTTCCGAGCCCGAAGATCATCCTTTCCGCCTTCGGCGATGTCCATCCCGACGTCATCATTGCGGTTCCCCTTATCATCGAGAAAATCTACAAGTCCAAGCTCAAGCCCATCCTGGACCGCAACAAGCCTTTCTTCAAGATTCCCGTTGTGGACAAGATGCTCATGAAGAGGGTCAAGGCTGAACTTGTCAACTCCTTCGGGGCGAACTTCGAAGAGGTGATCCTGGGCGGTGCCGCATTCAACCCCGAAGTGGAGCAGTTCTTCTACAAGATAGGATTCCCGTTCACCGTCGGTTACGGAATGACCGAGTGCGCTCCAATCATTGCCTATGCCCACTGGAATGAAACCAAGCTCGGTTCCTGCGGAAAGGCGGCCCTGAACATGAGCATAAGGATAGATTCCCCGGACCCGCAGAGGATACCCGGTGAAGTGCAGGTCAAGGGAGACAACGTTTTCCTAGGCTACTACAAGAACGAGGATGCCACCAAGGCTTCCTTCACCGAGGACGGATGGTTCCGCACAGGGGACATGGGTGTCATGGATACGGAAGGATACCTCTTTCTCCGCGGAAGGTCGAAGTGCATGATTCTCGGCCCTTCGGGACAGAACATCTATCCCGAGGAATTGGAGGCGGTCATAAATAACGTGACATATGTCGTGGACAGCCTCGTAGTCGAGGACGAGAGCGGACTTGTTGCCCTGGTCTACCCTGACTACCATCAGGGAGTGATTGACGGCATGAACCGCCAGCAGCTGGAGGCTAGACTCATCGCCGCCCTCCCCGAGATCAACAAGGAAATCCCGAACTATGCCAAGATAAAAAAGATCGAGTTCATGCCGGAGGATTTCGAGAGGACTCCAAAGAGAAGCATCAAGCGTTATCTGTATCAGAGGAAATAACCACTGAAGCCCATGGGAAAGTTCGACAGGAGATATCTTGAGATGGCCGCCATCTGGGCCAAGAACTCATACTGCCGCCGCCGTCAGGTGGGGGCCCTTCTGGTGAAGGATAACATGATCATATCCGACGGGTACAACGGTACCCCTTCCGGGTTCGAGAATGAGTGCGAGGATGAGAACGGGGTCACCAAGCCTTATGTGCTGCATGCAGAGGCCAATGCCATATCCAAGGTGGCAAAGAGCGGCAACAGTTCCCTGGGCTCAACTCTCTATGTGACTGCGTCTCCCTGCGTGGAATGTGCCAAGCTCATAATCCAGGCCGGGGTGACCAGGGTGGTTTATCGGGAGATGTACCGCCTCACCGACGGGATTGACCTGCTCCGCAGGGCTGGAGTCCAGGTCGACCATATCGAGGACGACTCTCCCACAGAAGGACAGTAAAATCAAATGAAATTTAACGAACAGAAGTTCGGCTCCCTTGCCGTGGCACTTCTCGGGGTGGTACTCGGAGTTGTGCTCACCATGACTTTCTACTCGGGGAAGGGTCTATTCGGCTCCTCCAAGACCAAGGTCTCCTACAGTGGATGGCAAAAGCTGAACGTTATACTTCAGGAAGTCCAGAAGAAATATGTGGACACCCTTGACGTGCCCGCCATAACCGATGCCGCAGTAGTGGCCGCCCTCGCCGAATTGGATCCCCACTCTATTTATCTTCCTCCGGAAGACCTCAAGGAGAGTGAGACGGAACTGGCCGGCAACTTCGACGGCATAGGAATCCAGTTCAATGTGCCCAACGACACGGCGATCATCCTGGAAGTCATTCCCGGTGGCCCTTCGGAGAAAGTCGGTCTCCAACAGGGTGACAGGATCCTGAAAATAGACGGGAAGAATGTCGCAGGCGTGAAGTTCCCCCAGGACAGCATGGTCAAGATGATGAGGGGACTGGCAGGGACGAAGGTGACCGTGACGGTGGGCCGCGGTCCCGAGACCATACCCTTCGAGATAACGAGGGGAAAGATTCCCCTTCACTGCATTGACGCTTCCTTCATGATTGACGCCACGACGGGATACATCCGCCTGTCCAAGTTCTCCCGCACTACCTATAAGGAGTTCTCGGAAGCAGCGAGCAAGCTTCTCAAAGATGGAATGAAGAGGCTGGTCATTGACCTTCGCGACAACACCGGCGGATATCTTGACCAGGCCCAGCACTTGGCGAACATGTTCCTTGCCGCAGGAGATGAGATAGTCTATCTGGAAGGCAGGAAATATCCCCGCGAGGATATTACCGCAAACGGGAAGGGCGCCCTGAGGGATGTCGAACTCGCTGTCCTTATCAATGAGAACTCCGCCTCCTCCAGTGAGATCTTCGCCGGGGCCATCCAGGACAACGACAGGGGCATTGTGGTGGGTCGGCGTTCCTTCGGCAAGGGGCTTGTCCAGGAACCCGTGTTCTTCACAGACGGTTCCGGCATAAGGATCACGATAGCACGTTTCTACACCCCTTCCGGCCGCTGTATCCAGAAACCTTACGGGAAGGATTACCAGTACGACATATACAATAGGTATGTGGACGGGGAGCTGTTCAACTCTGATTCGGTGAAAGTGGACTCTACCCTCGCTTTCAAGACCAGAGGCGGCAGGACAGTGTACGGCGGGGGAGGCATCATACCTGATGTCTTCGTGCCGATGGATACCACTAAGGCCACCAAGTTCTACGTGGCCTGCAACCGCAAGGCTACCCAGATGAGGTTCGCTTCCCAGATGCTGGACACCTACAAGGCGGAACTGGGGAGAATAGAGGATTTCTCGACGCTGGACTCTTTCCTTGACAGGATAGATATCCCGGGCAAGTTCCTTTCCTTCGCCAAAACCAAGGACGGCCTCACTCCCGAACCAGGTGAATGGGAACAGACCAAGGATTACATGGTCCCGCAGCTGCGCGCCCTTGTCGGGCGTTACTCCAAACTCGGTGACAATGCGTTCTACAGGATGTATCTCCCGATGGACGAGACCATAAATGCCGCGATGAAAGAAGACTTCAAGGTGAAGTTGGAGTAGAAGGACATCCCCCCTCACCAATACTTGATTCCGCCTGGAATCATGACAAACGAAAGAAGGACATGGTCGGTAGTTTTCCCGGTCATGTCCTCTTCATTGATAATATCACCAAGCAACTCGAAGGACTTGGCCTATTCGTCAATGCTGAAGTCAACAATAAATCTGTCGATGTCACCAAAATATGGAATAGCCCCATATTTTCCCAGCAGATAATCTTTGCTGAAAGTGGCATCGTTTCTGACGCTTGTTGCCTGATTGATTTTATATTCTACCAACGAGTATAAGTCGGAAATCCCGTGTTTATCCTTCTCCGTAAACCATATTTGGTCTCTGCGCAATAAATCTTTCCTAAGTAAATTGGTATCATGGGTCGCTAGAATTAATTGGGCATCTCCGTTATTTAGCCGGCTTTGGAAAAGTTTAATTAACTCCAAGGCGAGTTTGGTGTGTATGCTTGCTCCAAATTCGTCAATGATTAGTATCCCGCCATGGGCAAGTGTATCGAACCAAGGCCCAAGTAACGCAAATAACTTCATGGTTCCGAGGGATTCATCTTGGAAAGGAAGAGCCACGCTATCTACAACATTGTCATTGTCATATTTGTTGTGGTAACCATATAATGTCAGATTGTGAGTCACATTCCCATATGGATTTATTGTCTCATTATCTAGCTCAATGTTGTGATTTTTGAGAATGGTACCATATGGAATTCCCCCACTGTCGCATAGTCTGTCAAGATAGTTCTCTTTTACAAAGATGTCTTGGATACCCAGATCCACTATTTTAATTAATCCGAGTATTCTTTCTCTCATTGTCTCATTCCGCATATATTGAAGTGCGGTGTAGTTCAGCGTATTGTTGCTTATACCGGAAAGGATATTGAATCTATTGCCAATCCAATTTTTGATAAGCAAGGCAGTCGGTTCATTGAATTGGGCAGCAGTGCTCAGGAATAGTGCATTTTCTCGGGTCATATTTATGACCTGTTTAGTTGCCTTAAAAGTCTTATGGTTTACAGTTATGCGCCCATTCTCTCTTTTGAAGCAGTAGCTTTCTTTTTGGTTGCCATATTCTTGCATGAAGAGCCACTCACTATCTACTTTCTCTTCAAAAATATCAAAGCCATATCTGTATTTGACTTTGTTCAGGGCAAAGATTATCTCGAAACCGGTTGGCTCCTTGGAGGATTCTGTGTCAAAACGGTACTGATTTTCCTCAAATAGAAAGAGAATCTTATCGTTTACCACAGAATTGAGAATCATATTCTTGAAGAAAGACATAGCCTTGATAAGATTGCTTTTCCCGGAACCATTTGCACCATAGATGGTGGCGACCCTTAAGAATTTGTGTCCAGTCTCCTTAACAGAGATAATATTGGATGAGCCATCACTGGACTCCTCACGTTCTTTAACGGTATTGGCGGCAAGCATGCTGAATGTTATCTCGTTCTTGAACGACAAAAAATTGTGAAGTGCAAATTCTATTAACATGGCGTAATTACTATCTATTGTTGATTGTAAAGGTATATAAATTTTCTGATTATTGGTGTTTTTGTTAAACAATCTCAAAAATCCAGAAAATCGAAAGAATCCATGCCTGATTATCGGTAAGAGTTCTCTTTGCTGGAGGAGGAAATGATGCCATACCCATTCACTATAAGGAGCACCCTTAAGGCCCGTCCCCCTCCTTCTTCATGAAATAACTGAGGACATTTTCTTAGGCCCCTATGGAACCGAGGACCCCCAATGGGTAGGAAACCAAGTATGGGGGTGGTCATCCTCGCTAAAGAGCAAAATCAGACTCCCGACTACGGTTCGCAGTCTTTCGGGGCCACACCTGATTCTTGCCGGAACGGGAAGTGGGAGCGACTATATGAAAAAAGGTCCCTTCTCCCGGGACCTACTGTGCTATGAACTGATAGACTATGTTTCCTGCTTGCCGTGTCGGAGCGGTCGTTGACTTTGAGAACTTGGACAGCCTGGCTGCCCTGATGGCATAGTCGCGAAGACATTTGTCGGTGCTGGAGAGGGCATCCTCTATTTTTGCCGATACGACGGTCCCCTGCCTGTCCACACCTATCGCTACCGTCACCATTCCTCCTCCCATGCACCTGTATGCGGGAACGGAGAGATGGCTGGCCTTCCGGCCTTCCAGGTCATATGATACGACGGAGGGGCCGCTGTACTGCTTGGCTTCTCCCTTGTTGTCTTTCTTGTCCTCAACCGGGGAGAGGGCTGCGAAACTGTCGTCCGGTTCATCTGGCGTGACACCGCCCTTGAGTTCCTGGGCCAGTCTCATGGCATCCTCGTAGAGTTTCTCCGCATCGGTTCCCCGGTCATCCTTGAGGGCCGAGGAACGGTCAACCGCTACGTTACGGAAGGGAACTGCGGTCGAACCGGAAAGAAGTTCGTCCAGCCTTCTTGCGATTTCCTCATCGAAAGCCTCTTCCTCCGCCTTGGCCTTTTCCTCTTCCGCCTTTCTCTCGATTTCCTCCTGCTTCGTGAAATCCAGTACGAAAGTGTTCTCCTTCGAAAGCTCGGTCCCTATCTGGGTGACAAGAAGGATCAGTATCACGACCAGGTGTACTATGATCGTGATATACAGACCAGCCTTGTCTTCTGAGGAGATGGAGGAACGCATCGTGGAAAGTTACGCAGTGGGGGTGAGGTTGTTTCTTGAACAGAAGGGAGAGTGAATAAAAAGCAAAGGGAGGGGAGTCCCCCTCCCTGGGTCTCAGGGCTGGAGAAAGAGTTTATTTTTTCTTCTTTTTCTTTTCAGCCATTTCCGCGAGGGCCTTTTCCACTGTAGCCGTTATGACATCGATGGCTACCTTGTTGTGCCCGCCCTGGGGGATTATGATGTCCGCATAGCGCTTGCTCGGTTCAATGAACTGCAGGTGCATGGGCTTCACTGTCTCACAGTAATGGTCGATGGAGGCCTCGGTATCCCTTCCCCTCTCGGCCATGTCACGCACAATGATCCTCATGAGGCGGTCGTCGCTGTCAGCGTCCACGAAAATCTTTATGTTCATCTGGTCCCTCAGTTCCTTGCAAGTGAAGATGAGAATGCCCTCCACTATGATCACGTCAGCGGGTTCAACCGTGACGGTCTCGGTCTTGGAGCGGGAGCAGGTGAGGTAAGAATAGATGGGCTGCTGGATGGTCTTGCCTTGCTTGAGTTCCCTTATCTGGTTGCAGAGCAGTTTCCAATCAATGGCATCTGGATGGTCGAAATTGATTTTCTGCCTCTCTTCCATGGGAAGATGGCTGGAGTCCTTATAATAGGAGTCCTGCGGTATGACAATGACCCTTCCGGACAGTTGTTTGGTGATTGCTTTCACTACGGTGGTCTTCCCGGATCCGGAGCCGCCGGCTATTCCTATGACTAGCATTGTGTATGGTGTTATTGAATTGGTTTCTCGGTTAAAATATTGCGTCCTGCGGCAAAATGTTTCCTGCCACGGGACGCAAATAAGGTGCACTAGAACTCAGCATTCTTGGGGGTGCGGGGGAACGGGATGACGTCACGGATGTTGCTCATTCCGGTTATGAAAAGGAGCAGCCTCTCGAACCCGAGCCCGAAGCCGGAATGGGGCACGGTACCGAAACGCCTGGTGTCAATGTACCACTCGAGGTTCTTGCGGGACATGCCCAGTTCCTCTATCCTCTTCTCAAGTTTCTCGAGGGACGCCTCCCTCTCGCTTCCGCCGATGATTTCCCCGATCTTGGGGAAGAGGACATCCATTCCGCGAACAGTCTTGCCGTCCTCGTTCTGCTTCATGTAGAAGGCCTTGATGTCCTTGGGGAAGTCGATGAGGATGACGGGCTTCCTGAAGTGCTTCTCGACGAGGTACCTCTCGTGCTCGCTCTGGAAGTCGGTACCCCAGTGGACGGGATACTCGAACTTGACTCCGTCTGCGATGGCTTTCTCGAGGATCTCCACTGCCTCGGTGTAGGTGACTTTCTGGAAGTCGATGCCAAGGACCGAGTTCAGCCTCTCGATGAGCGTGGAGTCATACTTGTCGTTGAGGAACTTGATGTCATCGGCGCAGTTGTCGATGGCATACTGCACCAGGTACTTCACGAACTCCTCTGCGAGGGCCATGTCATCGTTGATGTCATAGAAGGCCATTTCCGGCTCTATCATCCAGAACTCTGCCAGGTGGCGAGGAGTGTTGGAGTTCTCTGCACGGAAGGTGGGACCGAAGGTGTAGATTTCACCCACGGCGGTAGCGCCGAGCTCTCCCTCGAGCTGGCCGCTGACGGTAAGGCTGGTCTTCTTTCCGAAGAAGTCCTTGCTGAAGTCAACTTTGCCGTTGTGGAGGGGTACGTTGGTCAGGTCGAGCGTCGTGACCTGGAACATGTCCCCGGCACCCTCTGCGTCACTCTCGGTGATAAGCGGGGTGTGCAGGTACACGAAGCCCTTGTCGTTGAAGAATTTGTGGATTGCGAAAGCCATGGCGTGGCGGATGCGCAGCACAGCCCCGAAAGTGTTGGTGCGAAGGCGCATGTGGGCTACGGTGCGAAGATACTCAAGGGAGGTGTCCTTCTTCTGCAGGGGGAAGCGCATAGGGTCGCATTCTCCGATGACCTCAAGCTTCGTTGCCTGGATTTCCACGGCCTGTCCGCTGCCCAAGGACTGCACAAGGTTGCCCCATACTGCGATGCTCGCCCCGGTGGTCACCCTCTTCAGGAGCTCCTCATCGAAGTTCTCCGTATTGACGACTACCTGGATATTGTTGATGGTGCTACCGTCGTTGAGGGCTATGAACTTTACCTGACGGTTTCCTCTCTTGGTCCTGACCCAACCTTTGGCGAGCACTTGTTCGCCGGGTGCGGACTGCAGCAGTTCCTTTACTTTCTTTCTCATGAAAAAGGGATATATTTTGTAACAACGGCCCTTGCCGTGACCTGTGTGAGGGGTGGTCACTACGGTACCTTTAGCTTAAACTTGGCAAAGATACTCAATTCGAGCGAAAAACCGTTCAATGCCAAACCTGTAAATTAACGAATATGAAAAGAGCCTTGCCACGGTCTTTCCCACTACAGAGGATGCCCCGGCAAGGCAAAATAAGCATAAGCAAATGAATGATAGATTATTTTGAAAGCCTATCGATAAGTTCGTCACCGAGGGCGGACTTCTTCTCGATGTGATCCAGGACTGCGTTGACGAAGGGGTTCCCCTCGAAATCTCCCCGGACCTGCTCGAAGTCCTGCTCCTTCTCGGTCTTGGCGCCGTCTGCACCGAAGCCGGTCATGGCGGAAAGGGAGAACTCTTTTCTTGCATCCTCGTAGATCATCTTGTCGAGGCCAATCACTGCTTCCTTCCAGCATTTCACGATGGAGATCACCTGTTCCTTGGTGATGGTTGCCATGTCGATGCCGAAGTACTCGGAAATCTTGTCATAAGCCCAGGTCCACTCGTAGGTGTAGTAGTTCTCGTGCATCCTGCGGAACTCTGCGTTTATGAGGTCGATGTCGCTGATTTCCCCTTTCTCGATCCTTTCGAGAAGAGCGTCGATTTCGCTCTTGGGGGCTATCAGGCCGCTGATGTCCGCCCACAGTCCGAGTCCTATCGGGGTGTCGGGAACCAGCGCTGCGCGAAGCTCCTCGTCGCTGGCATTGACAGGAAGGTTCTCGAGTCTCTTGATGATGGAGTTTCCCAGGAACTTGCGGATACCCGTGTTGTAGAACCCGATGCCCTTTGTGAGGGCTGAGTTCGTTATCTTGGTGCTGTGGAAGGAGTAGACGTCGGAGAGTTCGCCGGAGGCGTAACGGAGGTTGTCCAGGGTCTTGAGGCCCTTCAGCATCTTCTGGATGGTGTAGGGGCTCAGGAGGTTGTAGTTTATCATGTCCAGGCGGTCAGGATCCTTGCGTGCATCCCTGCGGGGCCATTTCTGGGCATCGCGTATGGTACCGACGCTGCGAAGGTTCACGCCCGGCACCAGGAAAGTCGTGTTGTTCTTCTCGATCAGGTAGGAGAAGGGGAGGTTCGTGGTATCGGAATGAGTGACGTGACGACCCATGACAAGGGAGAAAGCCCCCACCCTGGAAGGCCACAGCACGTAGGAGTCCGACGCAGTCTTGGCCCCCCTCTCCAGGACACCCTGGTGGATGGGGCCGAGCTTGTACATGTGGTTGCTCTGGTTCGAGCCGGAACCTGCGTTCATGAAGGAGAACATGCCGGCTATGAGCAGGGTGGACTTGTGGTGGGTCACTGTGAAGGGACCTGCGAAGATGGCGCAGGCCTCTCCGTTCTCCCCCTGGCAGTTGCTGAAGAACAGGGAGTCAGAGGCGGAGTAGCCATGGCCAAGTTTGCAGGCCTGTCCCACGAAACAGCGGGTGAGCATGGCATTGTCCTCGATCTTGGAACCGGAGCAGAAAATGAAATCATCCGCGATGACGCCACTTCCTACGGTGACGGGGGCGTACTGGTTGGAAACGATGGTCCCGTTGTGGAGTTTCCTGGCACCGACTATGTTGGCGTAGTCGCCGACACAGATATCCGTCAGGGAACCGCAGTTGCGTATCTGGACATGGGAGCCTATCCTTCCGACCGGGGAGGTCTTCTTCTTGGCATACTCCTTTGAAATCTCGGAGAGCCTTCCGTGCAGCTCCCTGTGGTGACGGTACATCGCCATGATGTAGGCCAGGTGGGCGGACAGCCTTTCGGTAATGACCACTTCCCTTCCTCCGGTCTCATTGAGCACCGATACTTCCACCCCGTTTCCGAAGGAGGACTCACCGTTGACGCTCAGAAGGTCCACGTTGTCGATGAGTGTATCGCTGCCTATTATGTAATTGGCTATGTATTCCCCACTTTTGCGAAGCAGCACCCTGTCTCCTATTTCCACGTTGTGAAGGAAAACATTGCGGATTCCGTTGCGCAGGCAAACTCCGCTGCCGAGGTCCTGGGAGCCTTCGAAGGAGCCCAGTTTCACGTCGCCCGAGAATGTCACGTTGACAATCCTGTCGGTCCAGCTCTCATCACCCCAATTCACAAGGACCTTTGACCAATCGTCGCAGATGCATCCGCTCTTCTGAAGAGCGCTTACTTCAGCAGGAGTAAGGTTTCTGTATTCCATATGTCCAAAAGTATGTTTAGTTGTATAATTATTCCGGTGCCCGAATAAAAAAGTCTTCACTTTCATAACTGTCCTGTAAGTGTTACAGTATGATTCGGGAAGTGAAGTGGGTGCCTTTTTAAAGACCTGCAAATTTATAATTAATGTTCAATAATTCCCCGAGTTTAAGATAATTCTTTGTGCTAAAAGGATTTATCAATTCATTAAAGATCCTCAGGAGGATTTCCTTTTTTCACGAAAGCCCCCTTACGCTCATTGCCATGTCCTCTTAATGTGGGCTTTTTATATTGAGAAGCTGCGAAGTGGTATTGAATTTGATGAGAAACATGTATAGAGGCTAACCTCCTAATGATGCGGTATTATCCCTTTGCAGCATTTTTGACTGCTCGAGGGCTCCCTCTGAGGGCGGATGCCCTCAATTGAGGCTTTATGCCCTCATTTACAGTTAAGACTTAACAACAATTAATTATAATTATGAGAAAACAACTATTCTTTTTTCTGGCAATGGCTCTTCTTGGCTCATTGCTCCCTGGGCGACTCTCAGCTAAGGTGCTCGCTTTCCAGTTCTCAGGCGACCAGCCTTATCTCATTGCCCCGGAAGCGGGCCTTCCCAACCAGCCGGTCTATGACCAGGACTCCCTCAAGGAAATCGGCGACCGCTATAAGGAAGGTGTCAACCTTGTATTCGTTTATCTGGACAGGGATACTACATTCGGTGCCATGTGGGAGTTTGTCTGCAACGCACGGAATGCTTTCGATACCAGGGACATTCTGGTAAGTACGGTCAGAAATGCTGAGCGCACCTCCGAGAGCTTTCTTACGGGAACCCACCGCTTCTGGAACCTCGTCGACGAGCCCTGGAACTACCAACCTTTCTTCGAGAATAAGACAGGGGTCATATTCACGGGGGTCATCACAAATGACGGGAGTCACCAGTTCGTGTATAGGAATGACAAGGGTGAGCTGATAGCCTGCGACCCCACCACAGCGGTGAGTGTCGTCAGGGACAATTATTTCAAGCCAGGAAGGGACATGGTCGTCCTTGATGTAAAGGAGAGCACCCCTGTATTCGACCTGTACAATCTCTTCGAAGCAACCGTTTATCCGGAGGCTCCTGTGTACGGCCCTTCCGCTTCCCCCATCAGGGGCGTTATCCATCAAACCGACCCGCAGTACCACACGAACCAGTTCTTCACGTACAAGGATGCGGACATGGCAGACTATGAGTCCATGATACCGCTGGTCAGTTATACTGATACCGATTTCCAGAAACCCATGTTCGGGGAAACCTCCGGCACCGCTGCCTTGGAGGAGTTCAGGAAGGAGGTTGACAGGATCGGAGTCTATTACCCGGACGGGAATGTTGTCCAAGGAAGGGTTCTCGTGGATTTTGTCATCGGTACCGACGGCAGTATCGAGGACGTAAAGATAGTAAGGTCCCCCAACCCCCAGCTGGACTCCTACGCCCTCTATATCCTTGGTACCGCAAAGTCTCTGTGGAGCCCCGGTTTCAAGGATGGAGCGCCCGTAAGGACAAAGGTCAGCTCTTTCCCTGTGACGGTGAAGCCGTAGGGGATTCTTTCTGAAATTTCACCTTTCCAGGGGGCTCCGTATGGGGCCCTCCTCTTTTTTTATTCCCAGCCGCAGCCAACAGAAAGGGTCCCCCTACTGGATGGATAAAAAAAAGAGGACGGCTACGACCGCTGGGTCGTAACCGCCTCAAACTTAAGTTGCCAATAAGGGTGAATTTTTACTCGGCCCTTCTGGCCATGTACATGATCTTAAGCGCGGAGCAACGTCTGAGCTCCTGCTTGACATCAGTAACAATACCCATTCTGACATCCTGGTCGGCGCGGATAACTGTGGTCATGAACTGACGGTCACCCTCGCTCATAGCGTCACGCTCAGCGGCGATGAAGTCACGAATGTCATCCACAGTCTTGAAGGAGTCGTTCAGCTGGATACGGGCATCGGTACCGTACTGGGCCTGGTAGGCACGGGTAGGGGGACCGATGTTGATGTAGTTTGAAAGGTCCTTCCTTTCGAGCTTCACGACCTCGGATGCTTCCGGTAGTTTAACGAGCACCTTGTTCTCAGTCTCACGCATCTGGGTTGTCACCATGAAGAAGAACAAGAGCATGAACACGATATCGGACAGGGAACCTGAAGTAATTCCAGGAACCTCTTTCTTATTGTTTGATCCTCCGAATTTTGACATTTTCTTATCCTCCTTTATTAACGTTTGGCGACATCCTTAGGCTCAGCCTCGGAGATGTTCTGGGGAATGGCTTTCTTTACGATATCCTGCTCATCCTCAGAAAGGTTGTTGAAAGGCTTTCCATACTTCGCACGGGAGAAGTCGTCACGGAGTTCGTTGATGGCTTTCACAAGCTCATTCTGAACTGCCATGTAGGCCCTGTACGATGTACCGCGGTCGTTCTGCAGGGAAATGACGCCCTGGGAAACGGGATATGAACCGAGACCTTCGATTTCGGTAGGTTTCTTCTCGGGAAGGTTCGGGTCGTCCGTGGGGTTGGAAAGGAATTCCTTGATTCTGTCCTTAAGCTGGCTGACTTCGATTGGCTCACTTCCGGCAAGAAGGCGGTCAGCAGAATTAATCCTCACAACGATGATGTTACGACGATTGATCTTCTGATCCTGTATCTGCTGATTTTTATCAGGCATAGGCGGCAGACGACGCTGCAGACCTGTCTGTGACCCCATGGTAGTTGTCATGAGGAAGTAGCACAGCAACAGGAATGCTATGTCGGCCGTCGAGCTAGTATTTAAAGCAGGTGTTTTCTTTGCCATGGCCTTCGATGTTATTATTTATTGCGGATAGTTCCCAATATTTCGCCGAAGATGATGGCAAGGATTGCCAGGCCTCCGGATAGATATGTGAGATTCAGAACCGTGTCGGTGAGTTTCAGTGTGCTAACGCTGGGCTGCTCGACAGTGAGTCCGACTGCAGGTGCACCTGCAGAGACTAGGTATACAACGAAGCAAACCGCCGCTATCGCAACGAGTCCGATACCAAGTTTGATCAGACTCTTCGGGTCATTGACTGCTGCGATAATGAGACCCACGACAATCACTGCGCAGAGCGCAATGCCGAGCATCGCATAGCCCCAATAGAGCAGAGCATCGACTGTGCCGTTGTCCTGTGCGACTGTGTCAGGATATCCCTTCACGAATCCCCAAACAAGAACTCCGACGCTGACGATGATCAGCACCCACATGACCCATTTGATTATTTTGTTGATGTTCATAATTCAAAAGGGGAATAGGGGGATTACTTCTTGTTGTATTTGGTGATCAGGTCAACCAGGGAGATGGAAGAGTCTTCCATGTCGATGGAGATGCTGTCGATCTTGGCGAGAATGTAGTTGTAGAACACCTGCAGAATCATAGCAACGATGAGACCTGCAACGGTGGTGATGAGGGCGACCTTCATACCTCCTGCAACAACGTTCGGGGAGATATCACCTGCTGCCTGGATAGCATCGAATGCCTGGATCATACCGATAACCGTTCCGAGGAATCCGAGTGAAGGAGCGATGGCGATGAACAGGGAGATCCAGGAAAGTCCGTTCTCGAGGTTGCTCATCTGGACAGATCCGTAGGAGACGATGGTCTTCTCGACGGTGTCAACACCCTGGTCATAGTGAAGGAGTCCCTGATAGAAGATGCTGGCAACAGGACCGCGGGCATTGCGGCAAACATCTTTTGCCTTCTCTACGCCACCTTCTTCAAGAGCTTTCTCGACAGCGGCTAGCAACTTCTTCGTGTTCGTCTTTGCGAAAGACAGGTAAAGAATCCTCTCGATACAAAGGGCAAGACCTATGATAAGGCAGATGATGATGAGGGACATGAAGCCGGCACCACCCTCAATGAATTTGGTCTTGAGGGCCTGGTGCAGAGGAACTTCCTCGCCTGTTCCCTTGAGAAGGGCTGCTGCGTCCATCTCAGTGGAAGGTGCGGAACCCTCCTGAGCTGCTGCGATACTTGCAGATGCGGCCATGATGCCGACTACTGCCAAAAACATGAAAAACTTTTTCATAATAGTTTTTGTGAGTTTGAAATAATTAAGTGTATTATGATTTTTTAGTTATTGTTTCCGGACCTTACGGGGCAGAACGCAGCCCTGCCCACAAAAGTGGGTGCAATTTAGCAAATAAATTCCATTCGGCAATAAATTAGGGTAGTTTTTCCCTTTTTAAACAATCCCAAGGTTGGTCAGGAGGGGTCTTTCAAGACGGTTATTTCACCTTTGAGATTGCGCCGGAGCATGGATTTGACCCAGTCCTGGTCCCCGGAGCGGCCAAGTAGGTGGAAGAGCTTGCCGAGCGCTCCTTCGGTGGTTATGTCATACCCGTTTATGACCCCGGCCCTCTCCAGGGAGCGTCCCGTGGCGTAGATTCCCATGTTGACCCGGCCACTGAGGCACTGGGTCACGTTCAGAAGGATTTTGTCCTGTGCGACAGCTTCCCTCACTAAATCCAGGAACCAGGTTGCGGACGGGGCGTTCCCCGCACCGTAGGTTTCAAGAATGACCGCGCGGGAGCCAGGACTGAGCAGTACATGGCCCACCAGTTCGGAGGTTATTCCCGGATGAAGCTTGAGTATGCTGACCCTCGTGTCGAGGGTGGTGTTGACCGAAGGGGTCCCGTACCAGTCGAGGGGCTTGCGGATGAGTTCGTCGTTGTAGCGGATGTCTATCCCGGCTATTGCCAGCGGGGGCAGGTTCGGGCTGCTGAATGCCCGGAACTCGTCGGAGTTCACTTTCACGGCCCTGTTGCCCCTCATCAGGAGCGAGTCGAAGTAGATGCACACTTCCGGTACCCTGGGGTGGCCCTCCCTGTCCACGGCGGAGGCAATCTCCGCTGCGCTGATGAGGTTCTCCTTGCCGTCGGTGCGGGCAACCCCGATGGGAAGCTGGCTTCCCGTGAAGACCACGGGCTTATTCAGTCCGTCCATCATGAAGGATAGGGCGGAAGCCGAGTAGGCCATGGTGTCAGTCCCGTGGAGGATGATGAACCCGTCATAGTTGTCGTACTTGTCATGGATGATCCTGGCCAGTTCCTTCCACATTCCAGGGTCCACGTCCGAGGAATCTATCAGCGGGTCGAAGGCTATGGAGTCAATCTTCAGGGCGAACTTCCCGAGCTCCGGGACCTCCGTAAGAATCTGGCTGAAGTCGAAGGGCTTAAGCGTGTGGTCCAGGGGATCTTCCTTCATTCCGATGGTTCCCCCGGTGTAGATGATGAGGAGGGAGGATTTTCTGTTTGGGTCCATTTGCGGTGCGTTTATGTGCGGACGGTCTGTCGGTTCTGTGTGATGGGTAAAAGGTCAGATGCCAAAGAGAAGTTGGGCGTTCCTGGTTGTGACCTGTGCCACTTCCTCTATGTCAATGCCCTTTATATCAGCTATTTTTGCGGCAATCACAGGTATGTAGGAACTGTCGTTGCGCTTGCCCCTGTAGGGGGCTGGGGTGAGGTACGGGGAGTCGGTTTCCAGCAGGATCTTTTCCAGCGGTATTTTTTCCACCACCTCCGGGAGACGGGATTTCTTGAATGTAAGCACTCCGCCGATCCCTACAGACCAGTCGCCATATTTCTGGACCTCCCGGAAGGTTTCGTAGCTTCCGCTGAAGGCATGCAGGTTCCCCCTGAGCCCCAGGTGGGAGCATTCCCTCAGGACCTCTATGAAGTCCGCTGTGGCATCCCGCAGGTGGATGTTCACAGGAAGGTCCCACTTCGCCGCAAGTTCGAACTGGTAGCGGAGGGCCTCTTTCTGGAGGGGTGCGGTGAGGGGGCTGTAGTGGTAGTCGAGTCCGATTTCCCCGACTGCCACTATCCCTCTCTCCCTGTAGGGGAGCATCAATTCGATTTCATCCATCCAGTTCTCCTCCACTGACCCGGGATACAGTCCCAGCATGCAGTACAGGACCCCTGGGTAAGCGGCAGCGAGACTGAACATGTCGTCCCTCTCCCTGCTGTCCACGTCGGGCAGGATCATCTTGTACACACCGGCCTCCAGGCTCCTTCCTATGACGAGGTCCTCCTCGCCGCTGAAGGCTTTGTCGTAAAAATGCGTATGCGTGTCTATGAACTGGGGCATGGGGGAGTGTTTTTTCGGGTATAAGCGGGGATATGGATGTTCCCCGCTGGGGTGTGTAGGTGAAAACGGGACGTTATTTTACCGTGATTTCAAGTGTGAGCACTTTCCTTTTGGAGCCCCTTCCCAGCACGGCCTCTATGGTATGCTCCCCGGGGGTGAGCGAGAGGGAAGTGCCGCTGACAGCCACGTCGTCGAAGTACCAGGTTACGTCATACTTGTCCGCATCGGTGCCTTCGAGGGCGAGGGTGAATGTCTGCCCCCCGCTGTAGGTCCCGTTGCCCGGATTGGATATGAGCGGGTAAGAGAGGTCTGCTGAGGGCATCTCCACCTTCAAGGTCACGGACTGCTGCGAATATCTGATGTCGGAGAGGGTTGTCGTGCCCTTGACCCCGTTCCAGCTTATCGGGCAGTAGGTGCTGACCTCATCCTTCCCGGGGAATGGAATCCTGGGGTCACAGGACGTGTCGTAGTGGTAACCGGTATAGCCGAACTTGAGGTTGTCCTGGGCCCCTGAGGGGACGATGTAGAAGCAGGGATGGGATCCGTTCTCGTTTATGGAGTTGTATGTTCTCCAGTTATCCCAAAGATTCTTTGCCGAAAAGGTTCCGTCGCTTATCTTGACTTTTCTTTCGGACTTGTCCACATGGTAGACTATAAGTCCGTGCGCCGGAAGATATTTGTCCCAGCCTTCGGAGTTGCGGCATTCGTACACGAAGTACTCCCCGTCCATGTCGGTGGGGGTCTTGTAGGCAATGTTCCCATGGACGGAGGGAATTGTCACGGTCCCGGGGGTGAAATCGAGCAGGGCGCTCCCGTCCAGCCATCCCAGCAGAATCCTCTCCTCGATGTTGAAATAAGGGGGAGTGCGGCTTTCGTTGTTGTAGCAACCACCGTCCATCGTCGAGAAAGAGAACAGGCCACCGGACATGCCGTTGGTTTCGTAGTCGACGTCATAGAAGTCGGGAAGACCTATGGCGTGCCCGAATTCATGGCAGGCGGCCCCTATCCCCACCAATTGACCCTTTCGGGAGCCGTATCCGACGATCTCATTCGAGCAGGCATAGCTGTCAACTTTCACTCCGTCATCGGAGAATGATAGTCCTGCCGAGGATAGTTCCCACTGGTGGGGCCAGATGGCGTCGGAATCGGAAGAGTCTGCCTCCCCGTAACCGGCGTAGTACATGAAGACCAGGTCCACATACCCGTCCCCGTCATTGTCGTAATTCGAGAAGTCGATCTCATCGCGCAGAGCCACGCATGCATCCAGTACAGCCTTTTCGGCGGCCTTGTCGTAGCCCTGGCTGTCGTTGGCACCGTAGTAGGCTTTGTTGTTTTCGAGGGTGACCGGTCCATAGACGTCGAATACGGGCTCGAATATCCCGTGAGAGTTGTCAAAGTAGAAGTCCCTGGCAGAGCCGGTTCCCCCGCCTTCGCTGTAACCCTGCTTGTTGAGGAGAGCGTCGAAGGCGGCTTTGGGGGAGTTCTGATTAAAAGAGAGGTCAGAGAACTGGACAAGAATCACGAGGAATCTTTTCTTGCCGATGGCTACGGGAGCGGCCTGGGGTGAAAGGCGGCGGGAGGAGATCTTTTGGCTCCTTCTCCTGGATGCGGCTGCCGATGCGGAGGAGGCGCTCTCACCTATGGCAGCCCTGTAAAAGCCGTCCGTATCAAGTTTGAGGACATTCCCGCTCGCATCGGTGATCCAGTGTCCCCACTCGTCCCCGTGGCGCAGTATCTCGATGCTTGAGCCGTCAGGCTGCTGTGCCGTTATCTTTCCGGGCCTGGCAGGGATGGCGAAGCCAAGGGGGCCGAGGCACAGGAGAACCGTCAGAAATATGATTGTGCGTTTCATGATGCTTAAGTGTGGACTGATTGAGCTATTTCCTTATGATGAAGCCTTCGCCTTTGCCGTTTCCTAGCCATACTTTGCTGCCTTCCTCCTTGACGACATACATTGTGGCGCTCTTGTCGAGGATCGTACTGAGGCCCTTTCTCCAGTTTATGGACAATTTGACCTTGTCACCGGGGGAGAGGTTCGTGTCGTAGCCTGAGACCTCCAACTGTTCGTCATCGGTCTTCTGGAGGATTACGAAAGTGACCTGGCTGTCGGAATAGTCCCTCAGGTACTGGTCGAATCCCTTCATGTAGATGCGCTCAGCCCCGCCGAGGTAGCATCCGTACTCGGTCTTCTCCCTGATGGGGTCTTCCTCGATGTTTATGGGAGCGCTTTTTTCCTTGTAGATTTTCACAAGGGAGACGGAGCTGGAAGTTTTTTCGTAGCAGTTGAAACGGTGAGCGGCGGAGCTCGTGTTGAAGCCCAGCAGGGAGCGGGCCCCGGCAGAGGCCTTGATGGTGGCAGTCCCGTCCGCAGCGACGGCGATGCTCCATTTTGCGTAGTCCGTAACCTCTTTTACGGTAACGAGCTGGTTTGCTGAGTTGGACTGGGAAGCCAGGTATCCAGTCCCGTCCTCCATCGTCCATTTGTCCCCTGTGATGCCGATGGTCACGGGAATCACATTCTGGGGAATCTCCTCGGGAAAGCCCTCTGCACTGCTTACAGTGATGGCATAGCGGTAGGTGCCGTTGCTGCTGGCCGTCCCCATGGCATAATCATCGGTGAGGCTGACCAGTATTATCCTGTCCCCGTCCTCGAGGTCGGAGGTGTCAGTCACAAGTTCGAACCCTGTATTAGTGGTAGTGGAGGAACCTTTCTTGGCCTGCGTTACGGTTACGGTCTGGGAGAGGTCCCCGCAGGAGAATAAGATGGTACCGCTTCTGTCCGCCCCGGTGCCGTTCTCCTCGACAGTGAGGTTGAAATACTTATTCTCCAGTCCCTTTGTGACGGGGGCAATCTGTATCCATGATACTGATGCCTTTGCCTGCACATCCACATTGGCCGAGAGGACGAAGGTCGTCTCTTCCCCTTCGGGGTCTGCCTCGATGCTGTTGGCCGATAGGATGATGGCATCCTTCTGGGCCTGGATGACGGTCATCGTGTGGACATTGCCATCGGCATCCTCGTAGGTAATGATTGCAGTGCG
This sequence comes from uncultured Bacteroidales bacterium, assembly GCA_905235445.1. Lineage (GTDB taxonomy): Bacteria > Bacteroidota > Bacteroidia > Bacteroidales > UBA932 > Cryptobacteroides. The sequence goes on along the minus strand of CAJOLJ010000002.1, from coordinate 6,314 downwards.
GGAGTCATAGGTGTCGTTCTGTGAGACGGTCACCATGTTGCCGCTGACGGTAATCCAGCTCGCCCCATCTTCGACTTTCACATTGGTGACGCTGCCAAGTGAGAAGGAGCCTCCGGCTGCGTCGATGATGGTCTGGGAAGCGTAGTCCAGGCCAAGCCGAAGTACCTTGGTGTAGTTGCTGCCGTCGCTTCCCTCCAGGACCACGAGGATCTTGGAGGATGTGGCGTCCGCAGGAATGGTTATTTTGATGTTTCCCTTGGTTGCCCCCGTAGGTATCACGGACACTTCCCAGCCCTGGGGTTCGTAGGTGTCGATCGTGAATGTGACCCCATTCGGTGCGAATACTTCATACGGAGCCGATACGCTACTTCCCGGGGTGGCGGTTTCAAGGGCGGTCTCGTCCACGACGATGTGAAGCTTGATCATGGAAGATGCCTTCGGGACTGAGATGGTGGTCCCGTCGGCGAGGGTGAAGATGACACTGTCCTCGCTGCTTTGGGTGTCCACGTCCGTGATGACGGGATCGATTGGCTCATACTCCGGTGTTGCCGCCCCTACTAAGGTCCACTCCCCGTCACCTACCTTGACGAACCAGTTCCCGTCCTCTATCTTGAACTGGGGAGAGGGGCCATCCTGTCCGTCTATGCCGTTTGCCCTTACTTTCTCCCCGTTTACCAGAAGCCACTCCCCGTCCACGGTCCAGTAGTAATTCCCGTCGGAGAAGAGTTTGACGCCGATCTGGGGTGTATGTCCGTCCTTTCCGTCGGTGCCGTCCTTTCCGTCTTTGCCGTTGAGGACAGTCCTCTCTACGACGTTGCCCTTGTCGTCAAGGAGCGTGAGCCGGTATCCGGAGCCGTCCTCCAGGGTGGCTACGCCCTGGACGAAGTATTTTCCGCTCAGAAGGGTCTGGATCACCCCGACCTGGGAATTCAGGTCAGAGACCGCTTTCTCCAGTTTTGCAAGTCTGTTCTCATGATCCTGGAGCTTCTCGTTCACTTCGTCGAGATTGTTGCAGCCAACCCCGAGGAGCAGGGTGAGGCCTGCCAGGAAGAATAAATAATAAAATTTTCTCATTCTATTCACTTAGGTCAGTTATGAAATGAAATGCAAAGTTAGGCAATCTAAAACGATTTTTTGGCTCAATAGGGCATTTATGTTCATATCGCCCTTCCCTCGAACCTGCAGTCCAGTGCGGGATTAAGCCACATCGGAAGTTCGTCCGGGGAGCTGAGCGCCTGGGCTATGTTATCCCGTATGAGTATGTTGCATCCTTCGGACATGGGGTCGAAGACCCTTCCAGGCAGAGCGAAAACGCTCCTTCCGTAATCGAACGAGTAGCGGGCGAGACGGGTCTGGAAGCCACGGGATGCCTCGATTACGAGAACTCCGTCACAGAGTCCCGCGATTATCCTGTCCCGCCTTTCCATGAGGCGGCGGCGATCCTTTTCCGGGCTGCAGAAAAAAGGAATGTCGGTGAGCAGGCAGTGGGAATAACTGTCCGAGAGGTGTTCGCAGAGGCCCCGGCTGGCCTGGGACGGAAGGCTTCCGTCAGGCCTTCCTGTAACGGCCACCGACGGTATCCTTTCTCTCATGGCCATTCCCTGGATATCCCCTTCCGCTCCGTCCTCAAGTCCGCTCACTACAATGAGACGGCCTTCGCACTCCCTGCTCAGGCGGGAAATGCTTTCCATCGCACTCTCCAGGCACTCCCTCCCATAGGGAGTGAGCCTGGAGGGGACACTGACGGCGAGAAGATAGTTCCTGCGGGAGAAAAATCGGCTGCAGCGGGCATTGCTCCTGATGAACACCCCGAACGGGGAATCGGGGCACTCCTGCAGAGTATGCGGATAGGAAAGGGAGTCACGCCTGAGGAATATGTGGCTCGGTGAAGAGAAAGAGGAGGGTGAGAAGAGGACCGAGAACTCTGAGCGGACGAGGATGTCCGCCCTCTCTCCCCTCAGGTCGGGACGCGAGGGGAGGAACTCACCTCCCATCCGCAGGAACGCTTCCTTCGGGTTACAACTTCGTGAAAGTATCTTTTCCAGGAGATAGGGGTTTGCTCCCAGCACCCCCAGGAGGGCGCAGGCGTAGATATCGTCCATCGTGCTGTCCATCTCTTCATGGAAGGTCCCAGTGAAGGCTTCCGGAACGGAAGTCCTGGTTGAGGAAGAAAGTTTCATCGCAAAAGGTCTTGTCAGGTGAAAAAGGGGAGGGACTGTGGCCCTCCTTTTTTGTGGGGTGCAAGATAGGTATTTTTTCACACGGATGTGCCCTCTTCAAGACAAAAATACCTTCCCCGCCTAAGGGCAGGGAAGGCTTTTCAAGAGGGGCGCCCCTCCTTTTTACTCGCTGTCGTTTTGGATATCCCAGTATTTGCCAAGGAGGTGCGTCATTCTTTCCTTTTCCAGTTCCAGGGCGTATTCCTTGTCATCCATGGTGTAGAATCTCGGAGGGTCCACGGTGGTTTTTACGTTCACGGTGAAAGTGCCGGGGGTGGGTGCACTCCCTACGACATCCTCGATGCGGCGGGGTACGGGTTGGCTGAAATGCGAGAAGGGATTCGCGATGAGATGGTCCCCGTCGTATTCGTAGGACTCGATGTAGTACAGCCCTCCGCCCGTGTACTCCTTGGCTCCCATTGCCCTGACGTACTTCAGCCCTCCACTGCCAAGAACGTAATACGCTTCGTAGGCCTTGTCGAAATTGAAGTTTATCCGTGTCTGCACCCCCTTTGCGGGTCCCCATTCTTTCTTGCCGGGAATGGATTCTCCCTCCTGGATGAATCTCGTGTACCCTTCCAGGCAGTCGGGGGAGCCGAAGGACCCCTTGGCGTGCAGGTCAACCACCACGGGCATATCGTAGTAGACAGAGAGGGATGATGGGCCGCTCTTTGTCGTTATGTGGGGCTTGATGTCGCTTTCCGATTTGACGATATTGAATTCCAGCTGGAATGCGGCCATGGTCCCGTCCACGTTATTCGGCCCCCCGGGTGTGTCGGAAACCTCTCCGACCCGGAACATGGCGGTGGACCTGTCGTTAAGCCATTTTTGGTCATACGGGGATAGGTCGTACTCTCCCTTGCACCTTATGTATCCCACGTATGTCCCCTCGTAGTCCAGTCCCTGTGACCCTCTGTTGGTGGGGTCGAAGACCTTGAAGAGGGTAGTGAAAAAGTTCATTCTCAGCGAGCAGTCGTCCATTCCCCTGAAGGTTATCGGAGCGGACTGTTGGTTCTCGTCCATCACGATGAGCCAGTTGTAGGCCTTGGCTGATTTGGTACGGGTCGCCAGGTAGTAGTTCAGCCAGCGGTAGAACATGCATATCCTGGATAAGTTCACGAGTATGACCCTGTTCTTGAAGATTGTCTCAGTCCTCTCATGGGCATCCCAAAGGGTCTTGAGGAAAGAGGTGCCCGCCATTGCGGCACCTCCGAGCGAGGTGGTAGTCTGGATCCTTCCCCTTTGCTTGAGTTCCGCCACGTTCCCGGCGATGTCATTGACGGTCCCGGCTCCTGTCCCTATCAGGCCATCGGCATTGTCCATATTGGAGGCGACTCCCCAGACGGCGTTCACAACCGAGTTCACTGCCTGGACGGCCGTCCCGCCGGCAAGGGCGGCGACCGAGGCGGTGTTTAGCATATCGCTTGCGAACTCCTTGGGGGAATAGTTGACTTTCTTGAGTTCCCGCAGGCTTGACTCCCGGATCCTGATGAACTCCTCCGGGGTCTTCAGCTGGGATTTTATGAGGGCCATCTTTATGCAGGTGTATACGTCCTGCTGGGTGAGGGAGGAGTTGATGAGCGTCCCGGTGTATTTCATGGAGCTGTTTTTCAGGTAGCTCTTCAGGAGTTCCGAAAGCGTGGCGGCCTTCAGTATATCGTTATTGGAATAATTGAATTCCAGGACAAGGGGATAGCTCCGGTCCTCGATGGGGAACTTGATGAGGTCCGGGTCGTACGGTCCGAAATCCTTCGGCATGAACTCCCTCATCTGGCCCCACGACAGAAGCGTGGACAGAACAAGGAAGGAAAGAAGTGAAAGAAACGTCTTTTTTCTCATGGCAGGTCCCATTGTCAGTTGTCACGGATGTAGGCATTGAGCGTATCTGCCATCTCCCCTAGGACTTTGTTCCCGGGTTCCAGCCATATCCCGTCGTTGACGAACCGGGCGGCCATCCTGAGGTCGTCGTTCGCTATGGCCAGCCTGGCGCAGAGGATGTACAGGTTGACGTCGAAGGGGTAGGCGTAAAGGGCGTTGCGGGCATACTTGTATGCCTCTCCCCTCTGGACGGGGGTCAGGTCATGGCTGACCCCTTCCTTGTCGACGTTGGAGCGGTACATCCCCTCTATGAGGGAAGTATAGTATCCAGGGCACCACCTCAGTGCGGTATCCGGGGCATGGAGATTCTCGCTGAGGAAGTTCGCCCCGTAACGGCGTATTTTCTTCTGTAGCTTGTCCGAGAGGACTTTGAGGTTTCCCATGGACATGTCGGCGAGGTACGAGAAATCATATTTCCGGGCGTCGAAGTCAGGGTTGGAGGCTGCTTGGGAGTAGTACCTGAGGGCAATCTTGTCTTTTCCCCTGTAATCGGCCACCAGTCCGCGGAAGTAGTCCGGGTATGGAGAGGAGGGGCTGTAGGCGGAGAACAGGTCCCACATGACATCGTCCTCGTCCCTGTTGTCTATGCCGAATGTGTTGGCAAGGGAGTCCGTGGCGCTGTCTATTCTCTTGACGGTCTCCCTGGAACCCTGGATGAGGCCGGCGAATATGTCCGCACCCTCGTCCCAGGTGTCATAGGCGTCCTGGATCATCTCGTCCGTCTGGGCGTCATCTTCCTCCTTTTGTTTCTCCTTGTATACCAGGACCACGGCCTGGTTGTATGAGGAAGTGGCACTGAGGGCCCTGCCGTAGAACCAGTTGGCTATGGTGGTGCTCCCGGCGTCATAGAACTCGTCGCCCCTGGCAACGAGAGCGTCCATCTCCTCGAGGAACCCCTCCTCCACGGATGAGGGGGCGTCTTTTCCGGAGGATGACGCTATCACCCCTATGCCCAGGACCGCGAGGATTCCCAGGAGGGGGGCAATGTGTACCTTTTTCATTTCAGGGGGGCCTTATTTCTTCTTCCCGACCTTCACCATGGTCTCGCAAACAGGCCTTATCATGAATTCCTTCCCCTTGTAGGGGACATCCACGACCTTGTAGGTCTCTTCGTTGAACATGGCCTTGTAGACGTTCTTCTTTTCCTCGGGGTTCTCGGTGGTGGACCAGTAGTTCGCGGTCCCATCTCCCGGGATGGGGATGAAGATGGAGTTGCCGTTCTTGGAAGTCACCTTGTAGCCGGGGACGTCTTCCATGGTGGTGTATTCCCAGGTGCAGGCCTTGATGAGCTCATCCCACTCGGCCTTGGTAGGGGTCCTCCAGCCTTCGCCGTAGAACTCGGTGGGGGTGTCCGTGTCCTTGAAGTCGCAGCTTAGGCCCTCCTCCACCGCTGTCTCGGCGGTGAAGTTCTTCTCGGCCCAGAATACGGAAAGGGCCATGTCCACCATGCCTTCGGGAGCTACGGCTCCCTCGGTGTAGTGGACGTTGGGGTTGCCGGAGGCACCGAAGTTGAACATGGACCAGGACCAGTAGTACTTGCCGTTGGGCTCACCTCCGTTGATGGCGACGAGGGTCTGTCCGCCCATCACGCCACCCTTCTTGTTGTAGGTCGTGCTCTTTACGAGTCCCACACCCTTGGCGTAGTACTGTTGCCCGCTGCCGGACATCTTGATGAAGAGTGCCTTGCTCTCAAGGTCAGCATCTATCCTGATGCAGTCGAAGGTGCCGGCGGGGGTTGTGAGGCTCTCCCTGGCGGCGACGTGCATGCCCGTCTGCTTCACGTCGAGAATCATGGGGATGCTCACGGAAACGTCTCCCATGACGTGCCCGACCTCGACTTCCTCGGGAAGCTTGAGCCCAGAGCCCTTCACCTCCGTGACTTTCTCAAGGTTCATGCTGGCGGAGGAGAGGGCCGACTTGGAATCCGCATGGAAAGTCCCGTTGTAGGTCCAGGCCATGATGTCGGTAAGATGCAGGCCCTGCTTGAAGTTCGTATCCAGGGAGTAGCTGTGGTAGTAGATGGTGGTTTTTCCCTCGTCGGTGCCCACACCGGTGATCCTGTTGAGAGTGTAACCGGTGACCTTGCCCTTGGCATCGGTCATCTCGTAGAGGTAGGTGTTCCCTACATCGGTGGATATCCAGGTCTTCACCTGGGAGAAGGCGCTGCCTAGGGTGAGGATGGTGGCAAGTGCCGTCAGAAATGCTTTCTTCATAGTA
>CAJOLJ010000001.1 GCA_905235445.1 uncultured Bacteroidales bacterium | reverse complement strand
AAGCCCCGACTTCGATGGAGAAATCGGGGGAGTCAAGAGAGTGTAGCCCTCTAATTTAAGATATGTAAGGAAATATAGTCAATCAAACCGTACAGGTCGGAAAATATTGGTGGTTTTTATATAAAATTATCTTCGAATTCGCATTTTTAGCGAATTTAAGAGCAAAAAACACGCATATAACTATAAATAGAGATACAATTGCCATCAAAAGAAAAAGAGGTCGATAGACTGGATCAATTTCTGAACTTGTTTACCTACGTTCCTTCATTTTCAATATCCCGGATAAAAAAATGCGGGAGAGTGGACAAGGGGTGTCCGCTCTCCCGGCTTTGCTTATGCACTGTCTTTGATTATTCCTCAAAAAGGCTTTCGAGGTCTTTTTTTGACATCTCCCCGTCCAGGAGGATCAGGGTGAAGTCGTCTTTCTCAGCCGCCATGAAAATGAGAGAGGTGACCATGCCGCGCTTTATATCATCTATGGTGTACATCCTCGTGACGTTGCCGTCTTCTTTCACTTCCAGCAGCAGCTCGTACTTGTCTTTTTTCATCAGCTTGTCAGCCTGTTTTTTCATGGAAGGCACAATGTCCTCCCTTTCGGTACTGAGCAGGTAGAACCCTTTCATGGAGCGGATTATGGATGAGATGTTTACGCTCTTCTCATCCTCTCCCGAGCGCACTTCCAGCTCGGGGAGGTTCTTTATCATCCGGAACATCGCCGGGGAAATGTACACCGCACTGACCCCCGGAAGGTCGGAGAACTCATTGTAGATGGACCTCCCGTCCTGGGCGCGCAGCGTGAAGGACGATGCCCCGGGAAGAAGGAGGAGCAGTAGGGATGAAAGGATAAAAGTGGAGAGTATGTGACGAGTTTTCATGATATTGTAAATCCGTAAGTGTCTAAAGGTTGTGGTTTGTATGTTATGGTATCTGAATGGTGCTTCCAAGCGGAAAGAGTCCTGCATATGGACCAAGACGATTCTCAAAAGTTGTCCAGGCCCTCCTTGATCATCTGGGCGGGAAGTCTCACGGCCTGTACCCCCTGGGCCATTTTCCGGGAGATTTTTCCCATGGCCTCCTCCACCTGGGCGTATGCCAGGGCGGGATCGGAGAAAGTGTCCTCGGGTTCGGCGGGTGTGAACAGGTAGCCAAGGCCGACTGAGAGAAGCAGCACCGCTGCCGCAGCCACGCTGGCCCAGGTCCTCAGGGCACGGACCTTCCTTTGGGGGTCGGACAGCGGCTTCCCCCCGCCCTTCACGCTCTCCCCCTCCAGGGAGGAGAGAAGGTCCAGGCTTTTTTCCAGGTCCTTCCCCAGAAGAGGTGGGACGGGGACGGAAGAGTCCTCGAAAATGGCCTCCATCTCCTTGAGGTCCAGATTATTCTGTATGTATTTGGAGGATTTCATATGCTCTTTGTGGTTTTGCTGTTCTTCGGTTTTTGGTGCGGTAGGCTCTCTTCGAGTCTCATAAGCGATTTTCTCAGACGTTTCCTCCCTTCGCTTACAAGATATCTGAGAGCTCCTTCGCTCTGGCCTGTCAGGGAGGCTATCTCGGGATAATCCATCTGCTCTATGGTCCTGAGCCTTATGGCCCTGGCCTGCAGGGGCGGAAGGGAATCCACTTCACGAAGGATCCTTTCCCGCAGTTCCCTGCCCTCGATGAGGCTGTCGGAGGGCGGCGACTCCCCCTGTATGGCGGAAGGCGGGATGTCCTCAAGAGAGCCGGTAGGGAGGGCTTCCAGGTGCCGGACCCTGTCCAGGCAGAGGTTCCTCAGGACCCTCAGGCAGTAGGCCCTGGGATTATTGACCCCGTCCAGGTTGTCCCGGGTCCTCCAGAGCTTCAGGTAGAGGTCCTGCAGGACATCCGTGGCCTCTTCCCTGTCCTCCAGGATATGGAGGGCGACTCTGTATAGACCCTCCCACAGGGGGAGATAATCCCTTTTGAACTCCTCTGCTTCCATGGGGGGACTAGATGTCAAGAGTATCCGAGGAGTCGATTATGACCGACGGGGCGTCGGAGTTGACTATGGTGGAGAGGGATTCCATGTCCAGGGTGCCGGTGAAACCAAGCAGCACGCCGTCCTCCCTGCTCAGCAGGAACACGTCCTTTACGGTACGGCCATTTTTTGATACCACGCCATAGATTTCCATGCGGTCCCCGTCATCGGACTTCACCTCCATTATGAGCTCGGAGCGGGAAAGGGCCTTCACGAGGGAATGGTTGAACTTGTCCTTGACCTTTTGCTCGAGGTCCGAGTAGTCGACGATATACACTCCGTGGAGTTTCTTGAGGGCGGTCCTCAGATTCCTCGCATCGCTGTCGGAGGCGTCGGCACGCAGTATGGCCTTGAGAAGCAGCATCCCAAGGGAACCTACCTTCACGACTTCCATCTGCTCACCGTGCTTCATCTGATAGGTCAGGACGAGATCCGTCACATCCGTGGAGCGGAACTTCCGGGCACTGGCCCACTGGGCGGGGAAAAGGCATAGGAATGCGCAAAGAAGAAGGCTGGGGAGAGCCAGGCGAACTGGACACACCTGGGATGCCTTATCGTAGCTACCTACCCTCACTATCTCTTTCTTATCTGTTTTCATTGTCAATTCGTTTAATCGGATTTTTCCGAAGGCCTTCATCCATATAGACGGACAGGGTTCCCTTTTGTTAGGGGAAAATCCACTTTTTTCGCTTTCTTTTTAATTTGCCCACATCCTACATCAACAATTTTTCTTCCCCCTCACACAAATATTAATTGCAAATAAAGTGATTTCTTATTAATTTTGCACCGATATGGGTTTATTTGAGGCACACTGAATAAACGCGAATGACGAATGCTCGAAGATCTCAAGAAAGATATCGAAAGGCTCATTGCCTGCTATGAAGCCCAGCGGGAATGCTCGGCTTCACTTGAAGAGAGAGTCGGGCAGCTCAGTGCCGAGAACCAAGCCCTCAGAAAGCAGATAACGGACTTGACCAGTGAGATAGAGAATCTGAGACTGGCTGCAGCGTTCAACCTTTCGGACTCGGCTGCCAAAGCCTATGCCCGGACCAAGATAGACAAGCTCATAAAGGAGATAGACAGGTGCCTTGCTTTCGTGAAGAAGCAGGAACTCACCGACGGGACTTCCGCAAACGACGACTACCCAGATGAATAGGAATATCAAGGTAAAGATATCCACGAGGGAATACAACATCACTGTCCGCTCCGACGAAGAGGAACAGTTCGTCAGGAGTGCGGCCGATGAAGTCACCCTGAAGGAGCAGGCCTACATGTCGAGCTTTCCGGGGAGGAGTCTTGTGGACATACTCTCCTTCGTGGCCCTGAACGCTTTCGTCGGTACCCTCAGATACCGGAAGCTTGTGGACGACATCGCACACGAGGCACATGATCTCGATGAGCAGACAAAGTCTTACCTGGACAGCCTGGATGAACTATAATTGACACACATAGAGAGAAAAGCCGCCGGTCAAACTGGCTGAAAACAACACTTTTACCGGAAACGGGTGACCTCGAGCCGAGTATGGCGGGCCGAAACCTCAGGGTTTCCCTTCGGGGAACATCGGATTACAGAGTACGGCACGGAACCCAAATCATATGGATAGACTTTTCTGTCCCTCACCGGCGGTGTTTCCTCTCTTGGATATAATGGGAGCTGCTTTCCACCATGCATATTGGAACGGGGGCGGCTCCCTTCCTTTTTGAGAAGAGAGGACCACTGCCCACAATTTGGACATTGTTTAACACACACATAAACTTATCTCAAATACAATTATATGACAATCCTATATCTACTGATAGGTGCCATAGCGGGTGCGATCCTCGCCCTGGGCATCTATATCGTACTCCACAAGAGAGCACTGAAGGGCAAGAAGGAGGAGATCCTGGAGAAAGCGGAAATCGAGGCGGAGAACATCAAGAAAGAGAAGATCCTGCAGGCAAAGGAGAAATACCTCCAGCTCAAAAGCGACCACGACAAGTACGTAGCCGAGAAGAACTCCCAGATCAAGGATACCGAGAACCGCCTCCGCCAGAAGGAGAACACCATCAACCAGCAGACCGGTGAACTTCAGAAGAAGCTGCGTGACGCGGACAACGCCCGCAACAGCCTCGCCCAGCAGAGGGAGGCCCTCGAGAGGAAGACCAAGGAATACGACACCCTCAAGGAGGAAGTGACCCGCCAGATAGAGGCTGTGGCAGGAATGAGCGCATCCCAGGCCAAGGCCCAGCTCATCGAGGCAATGAAAGCCGAAGCCCGCACCGAGGCCCAGGCCTACATCAACGACACCATCGACGAGGCCCGCCTCAATGCCGCCAAGGAGGCCAAGAGGATAGTCATCACGACCATCCAGAGGACCGCAACCGAGACAGCGATCGAGAATGCCGTGACCACCTTCCCCATCGAGAACGACGAGATCAAGGGCCGCATCATTGGCCGCGAAGGCCGTAACATCAGGGCCCTGGAGGCCGCCACCGGCGTTGAGATAGTAGTGGACGACACCCCGGACGCCATCCTCCTTTCAGCATTCGACCCGGTGCGCAGGGAAGTCGCAAGACTCTCCCTTCACCAGCTCGTAGTGGACGGCAGGATCCATCCCGCAAGGATCGAGGAAGTCGTGGCAAAAGTGCGCAAGCAGCTTGAGGAAGAAATACTTGAGACTGGTAAGCGTACCTGCATCGACCTCGGCATCCACGGCATGAACACCGAGCTTGTCAGGATGATCGGCCGCATGAAATACCGTTCCTCCTACGGCCAGAACCTCCTGCAGCACTCCCGCGAGGTGGCCAACATCTGCGCCATCATGGCCTCTGAACTCGGCCTGAACCCCAAAATCGCAAAGAGGGCCGGTCTTCTTCACGATATAGGGAAAGTCTCCGAGGAGGAGCCCGAGCTTCCTCACGCCCTCCTGGGCATGAAGCTTGCGGAGCAGTACAAGGAGCGTCCCGAGATATGTAACGCCATCGGGGCACACCATGAGGAGACTGAGATGACTTCCATCATCGCCCCCATCGTCATGGTAGGAGACGCCATCTCCGGTGCACGTCCCGGTGCAAGGCGGGAAGTAATCGAGTCCTACATCAAGAGGCTCAAGGGAATGGAGGACCTCGCCGCTTCCTATCCCGGGGTCACCAAGAGCTACGCCATCCAGGCGGGACGCGAACTGCGCGTCATAGTGGGTGCCGAGGAGGTGTCCGACGAACAGGCTGCGACCCTCTCCACCGACATAGCCCTCAAGATCCAGAACGAGATGACCTATCCCGGCCAGGTGAAGGTCACGGTCATAAGGGAGACCCGCTCCGTGGCGTACGCCAAGTAAGAAGCCTGTTTTTTTTCGCGGCCCTTCCCTCCCACAGTGCGGAAGAGCCGTTTTTTCATTTAAAAGAGACATCATGAATAGAAAACTTCATATACTCCTAGGTGCCCTCCTTGCCATGCTTCTGGCCCTTGGACAGGGTGCATTCTCCTTTGATGCCTCCGCCCAGATAACCAAGGAGAGCATCACCTGGAGCTCATCGGTCGCAGACAAGGGAAACGGCCTGTACGAGGTGACACTCACCGGTAGGATTGACCCCAAGTACCACACCTACAGCATCACCGACGAGTTCTCCGCCACCGAAGTGGCACTCGAACCTTCCACCGACTACACCCTCCAAGGGGAACTCTACGAGCCCGACAAATGGAAGGAAGAGGACGGGGAGAGGGTGTTTTACGGAACTATCAAGATTGCGATGAAAGTGGCCCTCGCAGAAGGGGTCAGAGGGACTACGGTAAAGGGAACGGTCTCATGGAGGGCCTGCACGGACGGGTTCTGCCTCTCCCCCGAGGACTGGGACTTCGCTGTCCCCGTAGGGGAAGCCTCCGCAGCGGCAACTGCTCCGAGTTCACCCTCGACCGATATCCCGGAGCATTCCTCGGCAATATCGGACCCTACCGAGGATGACGGCACTGAAGGGAAAACATCCCTTTGGGCACTTATCCTCGAGGCCATCCTCTGGGGCTTCGCCATGCTCCTTACTCCCTGCGTATTCCCGATGGTCCCCATGACAATATCCTTCTTCATGAAGGGTTCTTCGAACGCTGCACAGGGGAGATTCAAGGCATTCCTGTACGGGCTGTTCATAGTGCTCCTGTACACCCTGCCCATATCCATCATCATCTTCCTGACCTGGCTCCTGGGAGGATCGGCAGTCACGGCGGACATCTTCAACTGGCTGGCCACGCACTGGATCCCGAACATCATCTTCTTCCTGGTGTTCATGACCTTCGCGGCCTCATTCTTCGGGGCTTTCGAAATCACCCTCCCCTCCTCCCTTGTCAACAAGTCCGACAAGAAGGCGGGTGCCGGGGACATCGGCGGGATTTTCTTCATGGCCCTGACCCTGGTCCTGGTGTCCTTCTCCTGCACGGGTCCCATCGTGGGGTCGGTTCTCATCAAGTCCACCCAGGGGGAATTCTGGACACCGATGGTGACGATGCTCGCCTTCTCGGTAGCCTTCGCCCTGCCTTTCACCATCTTCGCCATGTTCCCTTCACTCCTGAAGAAGATGAAGGGAGGAAGCTGGATGAACTCTGTGAAGGTGGTACTGGGATTCATAGAGGTGGCACTCGGGTTCAAGTTCCTTTCCACCGCCGACCAGACCTATCACTGGGGACTTCTTGACCGGGAAATCTACCTGGCCATCTGGATCGTGGTGTTCTCCCTTATGGGACTGTACCTTCTCGGGAAGATCCGCTTCCCTGCGGACCCGAAGGAGGAAAAGCCCCTTTCCGTTGGAAGGCTCGCACTGGTCATCGCCACGTTCTCATTCGTAGTGTACCTCATCCCCGGCATGTGGGGAGCCCCGCTCAAGGCCCTTTCCGGCTATCTTCCCCCCATCGAGACACAGGACTTCGTGGTGTACAACCACGCCGACGGGGCCCTCGTGGGGACGCCTTCGAAAACTACTTCCCTCAGCGATGCCGGCAAGAAATATGACCTCACCCTCCCCCACTCCCTGCAGGGGTACTTCACCCTGGAGGAAGGCTTTGCCGCGGCGAAGAGGGAAGGCAAGCCACTGTTTGTCGACATCACGGGACACGGCTGCGTCAACTGCCGGGAAATGGAACAGAGGGTATGGTCGGACCCGAGGGTCCTGGAAATCCTCAGAAACGACTATGTCATAACGGCCCTCTATACCGATGACAAGACCAAGCTGGACGAGAAGGACTACATGACTACCGAAAACGGGAAAGTCCTCAAGGACCTGGGAAGAGTGAACTCCTACATAGTCAGGACCCGCTTCGGGGTCAACGCCCAGCCAAACTACGTGCTTCTCTCCCCGGACGGGGAGCAGCTCGCCCCCATCCGTGGCTACAACCTCGACGTGGCCTCCTTCATAACTTTCCTGGAGGGAGGCCTTGAAAAATACAGGCAGGGGAAAAACTAACCCCTGACCCCGTACCTCACTAACTGCAAGCAGGGGGGGCCTTCAATGAAGGTCCCCTCTCATTTTGCCCCGTCCTAGGGATGAAGCGGCCTATGGAGGCTGCGGCGGTATTCTTTCTCCTTGACTTTCAGAGTCTCTCCCTCCCCTTCCCTCAGGGCAAAGTCGCAGAACCTCTCCCACAGGTAATCAACCGCCACGGGGGAAGGATGCACCAGGTCCTCGGAGTAGAAGCGGTAGTCCCGAAGTTCATCAAGCACTATCTCATATGCAGGAAAATACTCCGTGAATGCAGGGTACTTGGCCATGGCGTTTTCAAGGGCAAGAAGCAGGGTTGCCTTGCTTACCTGGTTGCCGTGGGCCCCGTCAGCCATGTGACGGATGGGGCTTACGGTAAATATGAACTTCCTCTCCTCCGAAGCGAACCTGCCAAGGAACGAAGACATGACGGAGGAGCACTGCCCAACGCCCAGAAGCATCCTCGTAAACTCTTCCCGGTCCCTCTTGAGGCAGTTGGCCACGACCTCGCCTTCCCTGAAAAAGCACCATGCGGTACCAAGTGTGACAATTACCTTGGTGGCCTCTTTCCAGAACTTGGAAGCCTCAGAAAGTGAAGCGTTTGCATTGGAAAGCCACTCCCCGGGAGTCTTCCTGGCGAAGGAGGTATGATGCGAGAACGAACAGTAGAGTTCCGACCCCGAGCCCATCTTCACGCAGTCCTCCTCAGAGAAGGGAACGGCACTTTCCAGGCGGGAAAGGGCGTTTGCTATGGAAAGAGGGTTGTAGAGGGTCCCGAAAGGGTTCACCATCACATCGAAGGAAGCATTGCTGAGCTTTTCCCCGATATTGTCGGCAAAACAGCTCCCAAGGACAAGTATCTTGTCCGAGTACGAGAAATCGACTTTGCTTCTTCCCGTCACGACGGGAGTGAGTAGCTTTAGCATATCTATTTGATAGTTAAATAGTTCTTTATTGAACTAGTGGCCGGGCCAGTTTTTCCTGTTCTGTGCAGCGGCGATACCTCAGGATGGTTTCCAGAAGAGGCACAATGGCGCTGTCCAGGAAGATATCCGGCAGGGGCATCTGGGACTGCTTCCCGTAGAGTTCGGAGGAACCGTCCCTTATTATCTCCTCGTAGTCCTCGGGTATCAGGAAGGAGGTCCTTTCGCCCAGAGTTCGCCGGAAGGAGTCCACGTACACTTTGAGGCTTCCCAGGTCCAGGTCTCCGAAGTAGATGAAGGGATTGGGGATGCTTTCAAGCCACTTAGTCCAGTGCTTGTAGGTTTTCTTGCCCGATGTAGTGTCCCTGTAGGTGAATAGATACTCCCCTTCCCTCGGGAAAAGGTGCGAATACTCCCTGATCCTCATGAAAGTGTGGTAGTTCTCAACCGCTACGACGCTAGTGGTCCGACTGATTTCAAGGGACTTCCAATCATCCACCTCCACACTTGTCCCAAGAGGCGGGTCCACCCTCAGGGTTTTTCCCAGGTAGGACACTTCCACGGGGGTTATGGCACTGATGCGTACCCCCTTCATGACATCGGTTCCCCAGTACTTGGAGTCGTTGCTAAGCTGTGCCGCCTCGGTCCTGGTGGGCTCATAGCCAAGGTGGACCCTTCGTGCCATGTCCATGAAAGAGTCCAAGTCCGTAAATCTCGCAAGGCGGGAAAAGTAGCTCTTAACAAGGGAAGCACTTAGAGGATACAGCGTCTGTGACCTCCCTTTCATGGTAACCGAAACAAGTCCCTCACTTAGGAGGGACTGGGCAGTTTCCTTGGAAATCTCGGTTCCGCGGATGCTCCTTCCCTGTGAAAGGGCATAGAGGGCCTCCGCATCCTTGTATGAGAACTTCCTTTTCATGGTAGGACGAGACTATTTTTCCTGGAGGGAGAAGAGCCTCGTGGCGTTGGTCACTTCGGAGCCCGGCCTCTTCCAGAACGTATAGGCGTAGCGGAACCCGTCCTCGGTTCCCGCAGGGAACAGGGGTGAATTCGCCAAAACGTACACGCCCAGGTTGTTCGCCATATTCATCAGGCTGTTGAAGTTCCCGGGAGAGAGGGTTGACTGCTCGTCCACGGGACAGTGGACAATGAAGCCCTCGCCCTTCTGGCCGAACTTGCGGCGGATGTTGGCGAGCATAAGCAGGTAGACCATATCCTTGAAGATGATGTCTATTCCGTTGGAGCCCATCTTCCTTATGTCACGCTTGCGACCGGACTTGTTAAGACCCTCGTCCACCTCTATCTTGAGGTCGAACATGTCCTCGACCCTGATCTTGTCAGAGGAGTAACGGTTAAGGGCGTCAGAAAGGCTCTGGATGTACCTTATGAACGTCCTGCTCCCGGAGGAGCCGTCAAAGAAGTTCCTTCCCGCGGCCCCCTCGCCACCGTAGTCCCGGTAGATGGGGACCGACTTCTGGATGAGGGCGATGAGTTCGGTGCCGATATCCTCCACCGAGAGCTCGATTCGTTTGATGACCTCGGTGAAGTTGTTCTCACGGAATAGGCGGTTGAGGTTGACGACCGTGTCACGGACCTTGGCGATTTCCTGGGTATAGTCGGAAGCCAGGTAGGAAATGCCGCTGACGAAGGACAGGGCGTAGGACTTCCAGCTGCCGATGTGGTCCTCGATGATGCCATCCTTTATGAAATGGTAGATATCCTCCCTTGCGAGGAAGTCGGTCTTGATGTCGGGGGATATGTTGGCACGGCGGAAGAAGAGCTCGGCGCCGTCTTCCCTGAGGCGGGACTTGAAGCGCATCCAGCAATTCTCCATCCGGGTGAGAAGGTTCTGGGCCTTCTCCCCCGAAGCCTTGTCGCAGGCCACAATCTCAGTTGCCTCGATGTCCACTTCCAACGGTTCACACTTCTCGTATTCCTCGGTCCTGTTGGAACGGTAGTATTCGTCCACGGCCTGTATCTGCCCATCCAGGGCGGCGATATCCTCCTCTATTCCCTTTATGTCGGAGGCCATCTCCTTGAAATCATTCTCCTCCCTCTCTCTTATCTGCTTCTCGTTGGACTGGCTCTTGGAGAGGTCTTCCTTGCAGTGGGACAGGGACTCCTTCCACTGGTCCTCCTTGTCCAGGTAGGCCTCCTTCTCGCCCTGGTACTGATTGTAGAGTTTGCGGTTGGACTCTATTGTATGGAGCTGTTCCTGGAGTTCCCTCTTCCGGAGGGTGTACTGCTGGATCCTGTCGCTGTCAAGTCCCTTGGCAGAGAGAGCCTGCATCAAATCAGTGTCCAGGTTCACCTTTCGCTCCGCTATGTCGCGGGCGAAGGCCTCGAGGGCTTCTCCTGAGTGGGCCTCGAAAGAGCGGAACTCGCTATCCAGCTGTGCCCCTCTTTCCTCCATCCGGGCCCTGAAAGAGTCCAGGAGGGCCTTGTAGCTTTCCCTTTCGGAGAGTTCCTCGCTCTCGATGGAGGCGATTTCCGCTTTCACGGAGTCGATGAGGGTCCTCTGGGAGGAAAGACGCTCTTCCACTACCCTCTTCTGCTCTTCCCGAAGGGAAGCTATCTCGGCACTCAGTGAATCGACCTCCGCTTCCTTGCCCTTTATTTGGGCAGTGAGGGTGTCCATTTTCTTTTTGAGGGCCGCAATGTCGGAATCCATCTCCGAGAGTCCCTGGGATATCTTCTCCTGGACATCCGCCCTCTTCTTCTGAAGGGCAGCGACCGCGGATGATATCCTCAGTTCCAGTGAAGCGATCCTGTCCTGGAGTGCAGCGGGGGTCTGTTCGCTTCGGGGCAGCCTTCCTGTATCGAGTTTCACCCCGTAGAGGGTATCCCCTCCTTCGGAAGAGAGCTCCGGGGAAAGGTCCGAGCGGAAAAGCACGGTGTCCGATACCACCTTGCCGAGGTTTTTCTCCCATCCGTCCCGGTTCTCCTCCAGCCACTGGGCGAAGGAGCCTGGATAAGAAGAGAGCTTGCTTTGGAGGGCATCTCTCTGTTCTGTCAGGCGACGGAGTTTCTCTTCCCTGGCGGAAAGTTCCTCGGAGGAGTCCATCCGGATTTTGTCAGGAAGATTGTTTCGTCTGGCCTCGAGAAGCTTTATCTCCCCCTCGAGGGAGGCCACCTCCGTCCGGGCCTTGGCTATCTCAGTCCTTAGGGAGTCTATGCGATCCTCACAGGAGAGTATCTTCTTGCCATGAGGCTTGGAAGAGGAGATGGCGTAGAACTCATCCTGGAGGGACACCTGCCTGTTCACTACGGCCTTCTTCCTGGAGGAAAGGATGTCGAGGGTCTGGGCGTGGCGCTGCTCGGCCCGGCCTCTCTCCTCTTCCAGTTCAGCCCTGAAATCGGATTTTGCCTCCTCGGTACGGGCCTTCATGGCGGAGATTTCTCCCTTGGTCGTAAGGGTCATCTCCGAAAGGGAGGCATCCAGGGCCTTTTTCTGCTCCTCCACCTTGTCCCTCAGTTCCCGGCTCTCCCCCTGGAGGGCGTCCAGCTGGTCGGAAATGCTTCCCAGGAGGGTCCTCTTGATGTCCTCCTGGCCCATCAGCGGAATGATGGGAAGAAGGTCCGAGTACTTGGTCTTCATCTGGGAGATTTTCCCGAGGTCGCTTTCCAGGACAGCTATCCTGCTTCTGAGGGCCTCCTCCGCTGAATCGGCGGCCTCCCTTCGGTCAGCTGCCCTCTGGCGGTATCTTTCAAGCTCGTCCTGCGCCCTTCGAAGTTCAGCCTCGATTTCACGACGGCTCACCAGGGCCTCATTCCTTGCGAACTTGGCCTGGGCGGGATATTTAGCATAGGCGTCCATCTCCTTGAGGTAAGCCTCGTAAGCGGACACGAACTGGGCCTTGCTCTCTATGACGTAAGGGTCGGAAAGCCAGGTCTCTATGCTTTTGTAGCGCCGGACCACCTCTGCCGCATTGGCCCTCTGGACCGGGACATCGAAAGCCTTCGACGGGGAATCCAGGGAACTCACTATCATCTCCTTGAGTTCAGAGCCCTGGACCTTGCCGAGGTTCAGGAAATTGGTGAAAAGGGCGGCGAACTTGCTGTGCGGCCTGTTGTCTCCCCTGCAGGTCGTAAGGGAGTACCTTTCCAGGGAACGCTCCTTGAAGACAGGGGAGGTGCGATAGCCGTAGATGACGTCAAGATAGGCATCCTGCCCGTGGACTGAACGGATATCGAGCGAGGCCCCGTAGATGCGGCGGGCGGCAGCCCTCACCATCTCCAGGTTGTCGAAAGCGACATTGTCCTCCCCCATGAACATCTCCCGGCGGAAGGGACAGTCAAAGAAATTGAAGGTCGGCCAGGAGGAGTTCTTGAGCACCACCATGTAGCAGTCCCCCGCCCTCTGAGAGCGGCGCACCTCGTAGATGATGTAGGAATTGCCGTACGGGAGGTTGTACTGGGCGAAAGGCTTCTTTCCCTCGCCGATTCCCAGCTTGGAACGGCTGGTCTCCCCGGTATAGAATATCGTCGCGATCTGCAGGAAAGTGCTCTTTCCCACCGAGTTGTCACCGGCTATGTGAGTATTGCCGTCCAGTGTTACCTCCGCATAGGGGAATGTGGAGGAGTTGATGAGGATTATCCGCTCAAGGCGCTTTTGGGTAATTGTGTTTTCCATACGTGCAGGGGGTGGTTACTGGGTCAGGGGTGCACCGTCTTCGGGAGCGGGACTGAAGAGGTTGACCTCCACGTCCTCCTCATCATCCCCCTGGATGGACTTCTCGTCCTCCACGGACACGAAACGGATGGTGTCTATGAATGTGCGGTAGTAGTCGAAGGACTCCTTGACGGGATAGCGGTACTCGTTGAGGGTGTCGTCAAGGTACATGTCCACAATCTCCATCTTGAGGAGACGGTCTATGATGGAATCCGCCCACTCGTCCTTTGTCTGGGTATTGAAAAGGGTCTTGCAAAGTTCCTGGGCTGCGGGACTGCGGTCCAGCCCGGACAGGGCCCAGGACTTGGTCACTGTCCTTCCGATATCGAAGGAAGGGTCGATCTGGTACACGAGGTCCAGCACCGTGCAGAACTCCTTGTAATCGCTGGCCATCTTGTCAACTCCTTTGCCGTCGGGAAGGAAATTGCGGCGGAAATAATAGTATCCGTCCCCGCGGGACAGTTCGAGTCCGGTCGTGGCGAGCCAGGCGTCCCGGTACTCCTCCCATCCCCCGTCGAGGGCCTCGTACCAGAGTTTCTGCTCCTCGGAGGTCGAGGAGGCGCAGATGAAGTGCCCGCCGTTGAGGAAACGGAACATCTTGGGGGCGTATCTCAGGTTCTCAAGGTTCATACCTGCTGTATTTTTTTAATAAGGTAGAGTGTCAAATGCCGTTCACGAATTGATACGTAATCTCGAAAGTGCGTCCCGAGGAAGGGGATACGATGTTGTAGGTCCCGCTCCTTCCGGGGACGAAGTCCAGGGAACGTGAATACTGGGGAGATGTGCAGAAATAAAGGTAGATTTCCAGCCTCTGCCACGCTCCGACCTCCACGGGGAAGGTGTAGTCCATGACAAAGGAGAAAAGGTCCCGGCCCTGGGCCCTGAAGGCCCTGAAAATGGTCCTGTAGTCGGGATGGAACAGGGTGACTCCCTCCTTTGGCGGGGCAAGGGCCCCTGCCATATCTATGGCTGGAGCGTCCTTTTTTATCCTCTCGCCGGAGATGGTCCCGTTGGCGATGGCATAGAGGACATCGTTGAAGTTCCCCTCCTCAGCAAGGGCAACCACGTCGAACTTGTCCACCTTGATGTATGTTTCGTTCTTGATCCCGCTCTCGCTGTAAGAGAGGATGCTGTCCATGAAGTTGGTCTCGGTGGTGAGTGTATCGTAAGCTATCTTCTTGGAAATCAGATGCACTTTCTTGGCTATGCGGGATGCCCTCTCGACCTTGGTGATATACTCCTGGAGCCTCCTTGTGACTTCCAGGAGGGATGCGGAGGACAGGGATATCTGCTCGGATGCCCTCCTCAGCACTATCGAAAGTGCCGTGGAATCTATCTCCCTGTCGGTCAGGATCACGGTGCGAAGCTTGTGGGAGCGGTCCGAAAGGAGGGCATGGCTCTCGTCGAGGAGTTTCTGGATGGAGGTGGCCTGCTGCAGGAGGGTGCGGAGCCTCGCCCTTTTCAGCTTGAAACTTATCGCCGCCTTGTAGTCCTCCTCCATGAAACGGGACAGGTCGTTTACGCTTTGCTGCAGGCCGGAGGGGATGCGGTCCAGGGTACGGTAGAGTTCCGTCACGATGTACCTCTTGTCGGATGAGTCGGTGCAGCTGTCCCACTGCTCGCAGAGGCGTTCCACGTCCGGGCGGATCCTGGAAATGGCCTCCTCGCTAATGTTGCGGTTGGTGCTGAGGACCCTCTCGTAGGCATCCCTCAGAACCGGGTCCAGGAGGATCCCGCCTTCCGTATCCAGGCCCAGTTTCCTGATGGTCAGAAAGTTCCGGAGCTTGGCATCCGCACTTTTCTCCTCCCCTCCCAGAAGTTCCAGGGCCGAGTCATAGGAGACCCCGCCCAGGTTCCTGTAGGAATACAGGGAAATGAGAAGGTCGGAGTACTGCCTCTGGACATCCAGGAAGTCTTTTATTCCATCTAACTTCATAATGGTCAAATAAATGATTGTTTTCCCTCTTGGGAGGGGCGTGGAAAAAGCCCGTATGGACATTCCCCGTGAAAGAAGATGCAATTTACGAAATTTTGCCTCATAACCCACACCGGCAGGGAGCGAAAAACAAAAAAGTATCCCTAACTTTGTAGGGATTTCATACGGGAGCGGACAGTATTCCCCCGTTTCCCGACACCGCTATAGACATGCATCAGAACCAAACTTACTCACATCTCTCCCGTCCGGCATTTTTCGCCACCGTTACGGCAGCCATCCTGCTGCTTGTTCTTCCATCTTCCTGCACCCGAAAGCTCAAGGACGGGGACTATACCCTCCAGGTCCTCTCCACCAACGATGTCCACGGGACATGGTTCGATTCCACCTATGTAGGCGGCGAACCGAAAAAGAGCCTCTTCGCCATGAAGTTCTACATCGACTCCGTGAGAACCCTCTACGGGAAGGAGAATGTGGTCCTGGTGGATGCCGGGGACTGCCTCCAGGGGGACAACGCCACTTATTACTATAATTTCGTGGACACGCTCTCCCCTCACCCCTTCCCCCGCCTGATGAAGTACATGGACTACGATGCGGTGGCGGCCGGGAACCATGACTTCGAGACGGGTCACCCGGTGTATGACAGGGTCCAGGAGGACCTCGTCAAGAACGGCACCCCCTTCCTCGCAGGCAACGCCATCCGCCTCGACAACGGGAAGGAGTATTTCCCGCTGTACAAGGTGGTCGAGAGGGCAGGACTCAGGATAGCCATACTCGGGTACACCAACGCCAACATAAAGTCATGGATTGCCGAGGAACTCTATGAGGGGATCACTTTCGAGCCCATCATCAACCTGGTTCAGAAAGACATAGACAAGGTCAGGAAAAAGGTCAAGCCCGACGTGATGATAGTCACCATGCACTCGGCCTGCGGCCAGGGGGACGGCACCATACTGGAGTCCGAGGCCCTGGACATCTTCAACTCAGTCAAGGGAATAGACTTCCTGGTATGCGGCCATGACCATCGCCCGAGGGTCGAGACGAGGGACACTGTCGCTCTGCTGAACTCCGGCAGCCACTCCCGCTTCGTCGCCCACGGCACCCTGAAAATTCATGTCGAGAAAAGTAAAGTCACCCACAAGGAGTTCGCGACCGAACTCATCCCCGTGGACGCATCCAAGGCAGATCCCGTCATGAGGGAAGCCTTCAGGGAGGAGTTCGAGGCCGTAAGGGCTTTTACCACCCAGGAAATCGGGGAACTCACTACGGACCTTCACACGAACAGTTCCTTCGCCGGGATGTGCGACTACATGAACCTGATGCATACCGTATGCCTGAGCTGCGATCCCGCCGAAATCTCCATTGCCGCTCCCCTCACCTACAATGGGACAATAAACAGGGGAAAACTCATTTTCAACGACCTTTTCACCCTCTATCCATTTGAGAACCAGCTCTATGTAGTGAAGATGACAGGGTACCAGGTAAAGGACTACCTGGAGGCTTCCTACGACAGGTGGATCCTGACAATGTCCTCACCCGCCGACCATATCCTCAACATGGCCCAGAGGAAGGACCCCATGAGCCTCGCCAACGGATGGTTCCTTCTGGAAAGAAGCTACAACTTCGATTCAGCCGCAGGGATCAACTACACTGTGGACATAACCAAGGGCCGCGGGAACAGGATAAACATTTCCTCGATGGCGGATGGTTCCGCCTTCGAGTACGACAGGACCTACAACGTCGCAATGACTTCCTACAGGGCCAGCGGCGGCGGAAACCTCCTGAAGGAAGCGGGTGTTGACTCCGACAACATAGGTGCCATTACCACCGCGCGTTATCCCGAAATCCGTACCATCATCTACGACTACATCCTGAAAAACGGTTACATAGACTCCGAGGTCATATCCGACCCCAAGGTCATAGGACACTGGGAGTTCGTACCGGAGAGAATGGCAAAACCGGCGATGCAAAGGGACATGGCGCTTCTGTTCGAAGGCAGGTAGCCTCGCTCCTCCCCCTTCCCAACTGCCAAGGACCCCACCCGAGGGGTCCTTCTCGTTTGGAACGGAAATTGCTCTTTTTCAAAGAAAAAGCCAAACATGAGAAGGATACATCATCTATCATCACCGGCAAGGGCGCTTGTCGCCCTCGCCCTTGCCCTCGTGGGCATGACGTCCTGCTCCGTTATGACAAAGGAGGAAAAACTCTCGAGGGAGCGACAGGTCGATGGCGTCTTGCAGCAAAGGGACTACAGGATCCGCGTGAACTACATGGTTCCCCTTCGAAGCGGGGGCAGGGCCCTGGACGGGTCCTACAGCATCGAGGTGAAGGACGGGAAGATAAGTTCCCACCTGCCATATTTCGGGGTGGCCACATCCGCCAGGTACGGAGGCGGGAACCCGCTCAGTTTCGAGAAGGAGTACCACTCCTATGACGAGAAGGTGAACGGGGGCAGGAACCCCTCACGGGAAGCGGTGATAAAGGTCAGGACCGAGGAGGATTACTTCACATATTACATAACGGTATTCCCCGGCGGCAAGGCCGACATCCGGGTTACAAGCAGGAACCGGGACCCGGTCTCCTACTACGGGGAAATCGAACTGCCCTCCGCCAATTGACCCCTTTTCACATAAGACAAGGGACGCCCACTGTGTGGACGTCCCCTTTTTCATTGATGAAGGACAGCTACCTCTTCTTTTTCTTCTTGTTCTTGCCGCCCTTGGAGGATCCTCCTCCCTGCTGCGAGGGAGAGCCGGGGCCTCGGCTATTGACAAAGTTCTTCATCTGCTTTCTCATGCGGTCGAAGGTCTTGACGAGGTTGTTCACCGCCTGGATCGAGGTACCGGACCCCTTTGCGAGCCTCAACTTCCTGGAAGAGTCCATCAGATCGGGATTATCCCTTTCCTCGGGAGTCATGGAAAGGATGATGGCCTCGATGGACTTGAAGGAATCGTTGCTCAGATCCACGTCTTTGAGGGCCTTGCCCACGCCGGGAAGCATCGATGCGAGTTCCTTGATGTCCCCCATCTTCTTCAACTGCTGAATCTGGGTGTAGAAGTCCTGGTAGGAGTACCTGTTGCGGGCCATCTTCTTTGTCAGTTCCCTGGCCTGCTTCTCGTCGTACTGCTCCTGGGCCTTTTCCACGAGGGAGACGACGTCTCCCATGCCGAGGATCCTGTCAGCGATCCTGGCGGGGTGGAACACATCCAGGGCCTCGAGTTTCTCACCGGAGGAGATGAACTTGATGGGTTTCCCGACCACCGCCTTGATGGAAAGTGCGGCACCGCCCCTGGTGTCACCGTCCATCTTGGTGAGCACCACTCCGTCGAAATCCAGCCTGTCATTGAAGACCTTGGCCGTGGATACCGCATCCTGGCCGGTCATGGCGTCAACGACGAAGAGGGTCTCCGTGGGCTGGACCTTGGCATGGAGTGCGGATATCTCATCCATCAGTTCGTCATCGACCGACAGACGTCCGGCGGTATCGATTATGACGACCGAAAAATGCTCTGCCTTGGCATACTCGAGGGCCTGGGAGGCAATCTTGATGGGATCCTTCTCACCTTCTATCGTGAACACCTCCACTCCTATGGAATCCCCCAGGACCTTCAACTGCTCGATGGCGGCGGGACGGAAAGTGTCGCAGGCTGCAAGAAGGACCTTCAGTCCCTTCTTGCTCTTGAGGCGGAGGGCAAGCTTCGCACTGAAGGTGGTCTTACCGGAACCGTTGAGTCCAGCGACCAGCACTATTCCGGGATTTCCCTTGATGTCAATGTCCTGGGAATCGCTTCCCATGAACTCCACGAGCTCGTCGTGGACGATTTTGACCATCAACTGCTGCGGCTTCACAGCCGTGATGACATTCTGCCCGATGGCCTTATCCTTGACCCTGTTCGTGAACTCCTTGGCCTCCTTGAAGCCTACGTCGGCATCCAGAAGGGCCCGGCGGATATCCTTGACGGTCTCCGAAATGTTTATGTCGGTGATTTTGCCTTCACCTTTAAGTACCTTGAACGACCTTTCGAGCCGTTCGCTCAAGTTTTCAAACATACTTATATCTTGTGTCTTTTCTTTTTTCCGTTAAGAGTGCGCCCCCTATCTCAGTTCATCCGAGAACACGGCCCCGGGGAGGTCACGCATATTGTAGCGGCTGGCCATGACGGAGCCGTAGGCCCCGGCGCTCAGGATGGCCACTATATCCCCTCTTCTGGACAGGGGGAGCTGCCTGCCCTGGCCCCACACGTCACTGGACTCGCAGATGGGTCCCACCACATCGTAGGTCTGCAGGTCGTAATCCTCCGCCGCCGTAGAATAGCCCCTCCCGTAGGCGGAAAGGTTCTCTATGGAGTGGTAAGCCCCGTACAGGGCCGGACGGATAAGGTCGGTCATGCCCGCATCCAGTATGAGGAAGGTCCTCTGCAGGCCCGCTTTCACATACAGGACCCTTGAGATGAGGGCCCCGCACTGCGCAACTACGCTTCTTCCAGGCTCCGCATGAAGTATCTGGTTCTCCCTGTGTGGAAGGGTCGCCATGGTGGAGAAGAAAGACTCGAAGTCCGGGATGGGATTGATGGAGGGAGTCTCGTAATCGATTCCAAGACCGCCTCCGTAATCTATGTTGACGACTTCCAGTCCCCTGTCCTCGAAATACTTGATGATTCCGACGGCCCTCTCGACCAGGAGGGAGAACACTCCCTTCACGTCCATGATCTGGGATCCGACATGGAAATGGAGGCCCTTGAAATGGAGGTATGGGTTGTGCTTGATGACGTAGATGGCCTTGTCGAAGAGGCGGGCCGAGAGACCGAACTTGTTCTCCTCCAGGCCGGTGGTGATGTAACGGTGGGTGTGGGCGTCGATGTCCGGATTGATGCGGACCGTGATGTCCACGTCCTGGCGGCGGGTTGCAGCTATCTCGGAAATCACCTCCATCTCCTCGGTGCTCTCGCAGTTGAAAGCCCCGATGTGGCTGTCCATGGCCTGGATGATCTCCCGGTCGGACTTGCCGACTCCCGAGAAGATTATCTTCTCCGGGTGGAAACCGCATTTGACGGCCCACAGGACCTCGTTGCCGCTTACGCAATCGGCCCCGACTCCCCTGCGGCTGACTTCCCTGAGGATCTTCTCCTCGCAGTTCGCCTTGATGGCATAGTGGGTATGGATCCCGTAGCGGGAGGCGGACTCGACCATGGCATCAAGCGTCACGGACAGCAGGTCCATGTCGTAATAGTAGAAAGGCGTCGGGATCTCCTTGAAGGAGCTCACCAGGGAAGAACTTAACATCGCTTGAGTATTAGGGATGCCGAGGCAGTGGAAAGGGATATTCCACTTGCACGGGGCAAGGTGCAAATTTACGATTAATTTTTCTTACTTTTGCACTCAGTGTCCGAGGCTTGTAGATTTTCCCCAGGGGGAACCCCACGGGAGACGTCCGGGGGAAAAGTTTCGCTGACGGGCACTTCGTCACTATAATTTCTAAGCAAAGATGGAAAAGACTAAAGGTCCTATCTCAAACTTCATCACCCACAATTACCGTCACTTCAACTCAGCCGCCCTCGTGGATGCCGCAGTGGCCTATGAGGAACTGCTGGACAAGGGCGGAAAGATGTTCCTGGCCATGGCAGGTGCAATGAGCACCGCTGAAATCGGCCTGAGCCTGGCGGAGATGATCCGTCAGGACAAGATCGCCTTCGTTTGCTGCTCTGCAAACAACCTGGAGGAGGATATCATGAACCTCGTCGCCCACACCCACTACTACAGGGTACCGGGCTACCGCAACCTTACGGCCGAGCAGGAGCAGGAACTCCTCGACAACCACTACAACAGGGTAACTGACACCTGCATCCCCGAGGAGGAAGCCTTCAGGCGTCTTGAGGGTGCGCTTGTCGACGTGTGGCACAAGGCACAGGACGAGGGAAAGAGGTATCTTCCCTATCAGTACATCTATCAGCTGCTCCGCTCCGGCGTGCTCGAGCAGTACTATGAGATAGACCCCAAGGACAGCTGGGTAATGGCAGCCTGCGAGAAGGACATCCCCATCATCTGCCCCGCCTGGGAGGACTGCACCACCGGCAACATCTTCACAGCTCACTGCATCAAGGGCGAGTTCAAGACCGACCTGGTGATTACAGGCGTCGAGGTCATGATGTTCCTCGTGGACTGGTACAAGGCCAACAGCGGCGGAGCCGGAGTGGGCTTCTTCCAGATCGGCGGAGGCACCGCCGGTGACTTCCCCATCTGCGTCGTCCCCATGATGGAGCAGGACCTCGGCTGGAAGGGTACACCCCTGTGGTCATACTTCTGCCAGATCTCCGATTCCACCACCTCCTACGGTTCCTACTCAGGTGCCGTTCCCAACGAGAAGATCACCTGGGGCAAGCTTTCCCCCACCACTCCCCGTTTCATAGTGGAGTCAGACGCCACGATAGTGGCCCCGCTCATCTTCGCTTACGTCCTGGGCTGGTAATCAGGATAAAGGAATTCTTACACTCCCCGAGGTTGGTCCACCACCTTCCCCGGGGAGGTTTTTCATACTTTGGGGAAGCGGTGGGAAAATGAAGCGAAAAACCCTCCTGCAGTTTATTTTACGACAAACCGGATAAATTGAAAACCAATCACAAGGAGCGCTTATGACTGGTTTTGTGCGTATTATTTTTTATATTTAATATTGCCCTCCGAAGGGAAGGGGCGAAGTGGTGCCTCTCCCTTCGATAATTCCATAATGCAAACACTAAAACTGTCGCTTACCATGACACTTCGCAAGGATTTCCTGAGGAGGGCACACCTCATTCTTCACTACGTCTTCACTGGAGAGGGAGAGATTGCCATAAAGCATTTCCCCGAGGAAGGGAAGGGAAAAGGGGACGGAAAGGACGGGACACACGATAACGGGGGACAACCGACCGTCACCGATACCCGGGAACTGATTTCCATCCTGAAGGATACGCTCAGGGATATGGAGAACATACGGTACGAGGACAGCTACATCCTCAAGGACTTCCATACCATGTGCTCCCATATCGGGCTCAAGTATGCCTTCGTCAAGAGATTCTTCAAGGTTGCAACCGGGATGTCATTCATCCAGTGGAGGGACCGGACGATGCTGAGGTCCCTGAAAGTCTATATCCTGGAAAACGGGGACATGAATCTGGACGACATAGCCTCAGTCAGCGGATGGATGTCCAAATCCAAGCTATGTGACCTATTCCGCTGCCTCGTCGGGACTTCCCCGAAGAAATGGAGGAATGACTACCTGGCGGAACTTTGCCTGGGGAAAAAATGATTCCCTTTACCTGGCCATCCATGCAGGGGGGGGGCGGTAGTCCCCTCCCCCTTCGCCCATCCAGATGAAAGGACGGGAGACATATGACGGCCATTCTCCTGCAGTCCAGGATGTCCTGCAGAAGAATGACGGCTTATGGGGTATTTTGGCTTATTTTTTCCTTATTGAACCGGAGCCGCTGACGGCGGTATCAATGGAGGAGTACTCCAGGGAACGGGCTTCTATGCTCCCGCTTCCACTCACTTTCAAGTCGGCTGTCCCGGTCTTTCCCGCAAGGGTTATGTCCCCGGAGCCCACCACCGTCGAGGTCACTTTCGCAGCCTCCAGGCCACTGAGGTCAATGTCCCCGCTGCCGATCACCTCGGCCTTCACGTTCCCTCTGACACTCAGGCCGTCAATAGCGATATCCCCACTGCCGTTCACCTCCATGTCAAGGTTCCCTTCAACGGTAAGTCCATCGATATCGAAGTCCCCGCTGCCGTTGAGGCACAGATCCAGGCGCGAGGTGGTGAACTCGCTGGCCTCGAAGTCCCCGCTTCCGTTGAAAATCACGGAGTATAATTCCGGGGCCCTCAATTCCATCTTTATGCCATCCCTGCGTATCGTCACGTTCGAATGCATGCCTATCGCCACGTTCGAATGCCTGCGTGAGTCTTCCTTCCGGATGTGAAGGGTTCCGTCGGGGGTGACTGTCGTCTTTATGAGGGGAAGGTCCTCCTCGGGACAGGTTATGGACAGGACAGGGGTAGACTCTTTCGCATCCTGTATGAACTTCAGGTCGATGGCCCCGTCCACTATTAGAGACTTGAAAGCGGGGAGGTCCCTGCGCTCGGATACGGTCTTGCCGCTCCCCTGGACGAAGGAGCCTTCACCTTCGGAGATTGAGTCGGTTTTTCCCCCTTTGTAGACAAAAAAGCAGGAACTTACCATGAGGCTGCACCCAAGAATGCAGGCAGCCACCCTTATAGATGAGAGTATTGTTTTCATTTTTCTTTTTTTTCGTTGTTGTACACTATCCTTTATTCCTCGTCCTGTTTCGGTGAGGGGTGGGAGAATATCTCCGAGGGGTCGAGTTCCAGCAGGCGCAGCCTCTCCCGGATACGGGGGAGCTCCTCCGTCATGAATATCCGTCTCTGGACCTTCAGTATCTTCTTCCTTGCGCCCTCGGACACGAAGTAGCCTATTCCCCTCTTATTGTATATTATCTCGTCCTGGGTCAGTTTTTCGTAGGTCCTGACCACCGTGTTGGGGTTCACCCCTATCTGGGCGCCATAGTCCCTCACCGACGGTATCCTCTCCCCCTCGGGGAGGGCCCCCGAGAGGACGCCGTTGCAGATGCCGTCGTATATCTGCAGGTATATTGGCTTATTGTTGTCGAATTCCATTCTGAAAATGTGTTATGTGGTTGAGATGTGGCGGAAAAGGGGGCCTCTAGAGTTCCAGTTTGTTAAGCCTCCATGCGGTAAGGCCCCCGAAGAGGGCGAACCAGATTATGGTGCAGGCCCATATGATGGCGTTGATCTTATTTACAAGCTGGGAATAGGTGAGTTCCGCATACTTGATGTCCAGGTTCTTTATGATCTGCTCCCAGTCCCAGGACTTGGCCACGAGGGCAAAGATGGTGCTCACCACCATGAAGAATGCTATGAAGCAAAGGAACGTAAGGGCCACTTTCCTTTTCTTGAACACCACCGCACCCAGGAGGAACACTATTATCGACGAGGCAATGTAATTCCAGCCGATCCACAGGCCTCCGGCACCTGCGCTGAGGAGGGAGGCATCTTCGCCAAATGCTTTCGCCCCGAAAAGCATGGGTTCCCCGGCTGGGTCCAGCAGGGCTGCCAGATAGTCGGACAGGCCGTAGACCAGCATGAATGCGAAGGGAACGAGAACGAGGGAGACGATCATCATGGAGAGGAACTTCTCCAGCCGGGAGGCAGGGAGGAGGATCCACTGGGAACCGTACTTCTTTTCGGTCAGCGCCCCGTACATCCTGGTCGGGAACTGGATGACGACGAATATCACCGAGAACACCAGGGCGATGACCCTGAGGGACTCTTGGGGGAAGGTCCAGGAGTGGGACGGTGTGAAGATCACCGAGACTATCCCCGTGACGAAAAGCAGGAACAGCGGCATGACGGATACCACCAGCAGAGAGAGGCCCTGTCCCGAGATGCAACTGACAACATCGTAGCGGAAGTATCTCCAGACACGCCCGAGGTCAAAAACCTCGCTTTTCTTTTCTATGTTGTTTACCATGGTACACTCTACTTATTTGAATTGTTGAACATTGCACTTACGAGGTCCTTGTGGGTGTGGACAGCATTGAAGAGGGCCTCAATGTTGACCTTGCTCTCCTGCCCCGTCTGATTGAGGATTACCTGGATGAACCCTCCGGGGAGGATTTCCTTGTAGAGGGCATCGGGAATGAGGGTAGTGCCGTAATCGAAGTAAAGTTTCGAGGAAATCTCCTCGAGCGAAGCGTTCAGGAGGACCCTCTCCTTGTCCAGGATGATGATGGGGTCGATTATGTTCTCGAGGTCACGCACCTGGTGGGTGGAGATGACGATGACGCTGTCCTCCCTGGTATGGCGGGTGATGGCGGAACGGAACTGTGTCTTGGAGGGGATGTCCAGGCCGTTGGTGGGCTCATCCAGGAGCAGGTACTTCACTCCGAGGGAGAGGGCGAAGGAGATGTATGTCTTCTTGAGCTGGCCGGAACTCATCTTGTTCATCATCATGGTGGGGTCATTGTCAAGTTCGGACATGATCTGCATGAACTTGTCCATCGAGAAGTTGGGCCAGAAACGACCTGCCTCCCTTGCGAACTTCTCAGCTTTCATGGGGACGGGAAGGACCTCGTCCGGAAGGAAGTACTGGTCCTCCAGGAATGAGGGATAGCGGCTCATGGGAGCGACGCCCTCCGTGAGGATCTCCCCCTCTGAGGGCTTCTTCAGGCCGGCAAGGAGGGTAAGGAGGGTCGTCTTCCCCACCCCGTTCTCCCCGAGGAGGCCGTAGATCTTCCCCTCCCCGAGGTTCATGGTGATGTTCCTCAGTACGGGAACGGAGCCATAGGCGAATGCCAGATTCTTGATTTGTATCATGACTAGGTGATTTTGTGTTCTAGTTTATTAGTACACTGCAAAGATGGTGAACTTTTTTTGAATTGCAACACTTTTTTCCGTTTTTTTTCACCTAGGGGGATGATTTTTTGCCAAGGGAGGACTGGGGAGGGAGATTTTGGCTACTGCAGGCCAAGACTTTCCTCCATCAGACTTATTGCCTCCCTCATGTCCCCTGGAAAGGAGCCATGTTCCCTTAGGAAGCCCTCCCGGCCACCGGAGAGGAAAAGATAGAGTTCAGGGGACATCCTGTCCAGGTAGGAACTGATGGCATACTCGATATTGTCCCTCTCCGTCTCGGAGGGGGAAAACTCATAGACCCTGTACTTCTGGTGGAAGAAGGCGTATGCCTGTTCCATGATGCCTCGCTCTACCATATATATTATAGGATATGGTTATGGGGGGCGTCGTAGCGGAAGCCCCCGCTGTGAAGGAGGGCGTCCATCTCCTCCCTCTCAATCCCGTAGCAGTAGCATATCTGGTCCAGATTGTCGAAGATTTCGTCCCTCAGCAGGAAGTTGAGGGCCGACACGAGCATCGGTATGTCGGAGAGGGGGAGGTGGTCCATGGCTGGAGGGGGTGCTTCGGGTGTGCAAGTTAGTGCTTTTTCCTGGAAAGTGGGCAACCTTCCGCAGTAGGAAAGGCGGAACCTCCCCCGGAAGGAAAGTCCCGCCCATACACATGGAGAACAAAATAAGACTAGCCCTGATGGGCCGGTCTAAGCAGGTCGAGCACCACCTTCACGGGATTGAAGGTTTCGAGGGGAACTTCAACGAAGAGGGTGTTCCAGTCGCTCATGGCACCGTTCCAGAGGCCGGGGAGCTCGAGGGCCTTCAGTTCACGGCCCTGATAGCTCTTGGAGGAAATGAACCCTGCATCCTCGTCGACATATTTGAGGAGGTCGAACTTCCTGCCCTTGTAGTCATGAAGGCAGCACACAAGGTCGACCGGGTTGAAATGGGTAGCTCCCGCAAGGATGTCCTTGCTCCTCTCGTCCGCCATGTTGATCTGGACGCTCTCGAGGATCTGGAGGTTTGAGGAACCGTCCTTGCCGGCGATGACGAAGGGACCTCCGCCGGGCTCGCCCTGGTTGCGGACCATTCCGCAGACACGGATGGGCCTGTCCAGCTTGGAACGGAGCAGCTCCACCCTGTCCTTCTGGTTGGGGGTCAGGGGCAGCTGGATGCAGAGGATCTTGTCCAGGAAGGCCTCTATCTTGTCGCACAGGCGACGGCAGTCCTCCCCGCAGGGGTCGGTGCACTTGTCAAGTTCCCTCAGGTAGCCGAAAATGGTGTCCCTAAGTTCCAGGCACTTGCCCAGGAGGACCTTCTTCCAGAGGGCTGTAGTCCCAAGGAGCCTCTCATTGGACACATTGTCTATGTTCTTGATGGAGACCACTTCCTCCTTGACCTCGTTGAGGTTGTAGATGAGGGCGCCATGACCGGCGGGACGGAACAGGAGGACATCGTTCTCGTTTCGGAACGGACGGTTCTGGGTATCCACCGCTATGGTATCGGTGGACTTGTCCTGATAGGTGAAGGTGATATTGTACTTGACGCCGTATTTCTTCTCATAGGCATCCTTCACCTCCTCCAGGGCATCCTTGAAGAGTTGGGTGTGCTCGGGGGAAATCGTGACGACCAGGTTCACGGTACCGTCCTCGTTTCTCATGTAGTCCTGCCCCTCTACCAGATGCTCCGCGAAAGCGGTACGCTTCTCCCCGTCAGCATAGCTATGGAAAAGAAGCACTCCCTTGGGCTTGGAACCGTAGCCCAGGCCACTTGGCTCGAGAAGGGCAACAGCGGTCTTCTTCCTGTACTCTTCACTGTTCTCGGGCACCCCGAAGAGGTCCTTGTCGTAGAATGCGAACTCCTCAATCCGGGCGGAAAGTTTGCCAAGCGGGGAATCCGGACCCGGGTCCTCGCCGGTCTGGAGTTTCCCGAGACCGGAGAAAATGTCCTTGAACATGCGGGAAGCGGCACCCGAGGCGGGAACGAACTTGCACTTCCCGTCCATCTTGGCCCCTTCGTAATATCGGACAGCCTTCTGCGCCTCCTCTTCGGAGAGGACCAGGATGCCCCGGCTGGGAGTAGCCGCACTCACTATCTTCATCCACGGGAATCCCTTGCGGAACCTCTCTACCTGTCCCTCCACTACCTTGGCGGAGGATCCTCTGTCCTGGATCTGTTTCAGATCATCACCTGTAAACATCATGATGGTTTTAGTTTTTGTGTATAATTGTTTATTCTAAAATGCTTGCATGAGAGGAGGTACGCCCCTGTGCCCCCCCCGGGGAAGGGCGTCAGTCCACGTACACTTCCCTTCGGTAGCGGTACTCGCTTCGGAGCCTCTCGAAGTCCCCCGGGGACATCCTCAGCAGGAAATCGTCCGTGAAGACGGGGTAGTTGTACTGCAGGGCTGCCGCTATCTCCCCCTGGCTCTTGCCCCTGAGGTCCAGTTTGACGGCCTCGTTCTCAGGGTACTCGGTAGGTGGATAGAACTCGTACAGTTCGCTTATGCCGAAGAAGTGGGCTATGGCCCTCACCGCCGCCGCGGTACCGTTCTGCTTCCCCTGGTAGGAGTAACCCGCAATGTGGGGAGTCCCGATGTCCACCATTTCAAGGAGTTCCTGGTCTATGTCCGGTTCCCCGTTCCAGGTATCTATGACGACGGGACCGAGATATCCTATCGCTTTCTTCAGGTCAGCGTCCACCATGACCTCCCCCCTGGAGGAGTTGATGAAAAACGCCCCTTTCTTCATTTTCCTGAAGAACTCCGCATTGGCCATGCGGGAGGTAGTGGGGTTCAGGGGGACATGGAGGGTCACTATGTCGGACTCCCTGAGGAGGGTGTCCAGGTCCACGAATCCGAAGGGTCCCTCCCTCTCGGCCCTGGGAGGGTCGCAAAGCAGGGTCCTGAATCCAAGTTGCTTGGCCATGTGGTTGACCCTTCCGCCGACGTGTCCGACCCCGATGATCCCGAGGTTCTTGCCGCTAAGGTTTATGGAGCGGCGGGCAGCCAGCCCGTAGAGGGCGGAGAAAACGTACTCCATCACCCCCCCGGCATTGCACCCGGGGGCGTTCCGTACCAGGATGCCATGGCTGTCACACCAGGGGATGTCCACATGGTCGGTCCCTATGGTAGCCGTTGAAATCATCTTCACCGCGGTTCCTTCGAGAAGTGAAGCGTCACATGCGGTCCTGGTGCGGATGACGATGGCCTGGGCATCCGACAGGTCCTCCCTGCAGATGCTCTTCCCTTCCTTATAGACAACGTGGACATAAGGTTCCAGGACTCCCTTTATGAAAGGAATCGCCTGGTCCACTACGACCTTCACATCACAGAGCCTGGGTGTTTCCATATCTTTTCAACTACCTAAGTATTAAATGCTTGACGGGGCATGGGTCCGCCCCTTTCGCTGAGAAGAGGGGGTTTCGGAAAAGGGCCTCATTTATTTTGAGGAGCAGTTCGTCCCGCCGGGGGGTTAGGCGGGAGCGCACGATCGAAGAGGAGAGCCCCACCGCCAGGGTGGAATTGAACCACTCGCAGCTTATCGTATATTCCCTGGCCCCGGACACTTCCTTCCATGCGTCGAATATGGCCTCCCTGTCAATCTGTTCCTCTATGCGCAGGGAGTGAACGAGAGACTTGGCGAGGGACTCCATAGGGAGCGGCTCCCGCCTGGATATGCGGTAACCGGCCTTGTCCGTAGGATGTATGCGGACCTTGGTCGTGAATTCAGGTTCTATGTCGGTACGCTTGGCCATGCAGTATCAAAGTTTAGTGTAGTTACCTCCGACGGCCTCGAAATACGCCCTGTCGGATGTTATGTTGTCCACGATTCCCTGGAGGCGGACCTTATTGGAATCCGTCAGGAAGATCTGTCCGAAATCATGTCCCGCCACCATCTTGAGGAGATTGGACGTACGGGTCAGGTCCAGTTTGTCGAACACATCGTCCAGAAGCAGTATCGGGGCGTACCCGTACTGCTTTTTCATTATCTCGTACTGGGCCATCTTGAGGGACACGAGGAACGTCTTCTGCTGTCCCTGCGAACCGCCACGGCGGATGTTGTGGCCGTCCATCATGAAAAGCAGGTCATCCCGGTGCACCCCCGAGGAGGTGTAGCCCAGGACCTTGTCCTTCTCCCGGCTGCGGGAGAGGATATCCAGGAGGGTGCGTTCAGCGCCAAGGTCGGTGGCGAGCGCCACTTCCACCTTCTCCTTCCCTCCGGAAAGGAGGGTGTAGTACTGGGATACCACTGGGGAAAGCTCTGAAATGAACGAGAGGCGCCTCTGGGTAATTGTCCTGGCGAAAGAGTCCATCCTCACATCCAGCACATCCAGCAGCCCGGGATCGGGGTCCCGTTCCTTGAGGAGGCTGTTCCTTTCCTGAAGCAGGCGGTTATACTGCTGCATGGAACTCAGGTATGCGGAATCCAGCTGCGAGAGGACGTTATTGACAAAACGTCTCCTCTCTTCCCCGCTGTCGTTCACCATCGCCCCGTCCGAGGGGGACACCATCACGATGGGTATCTCCCCGATATG
The DNA here is from genome assembly GCA_905235445.1 of uncultured Bacteroidales bacterium. Classification (GTDB taxonomy): domain Bacteria; phylum Bacteroidota; class Bacteroidia; order Bacteroidales; family UBA932; genus Cryptobacteroides. Next base: position 85,637 of record CAJOLJ010000001.1, on the reverse strand, counting down.
CTCGGATATCCTCTTGTAGGGCTTGTCGTCGCGGCGAAGTTTCTTGGTGCCGTCCGAGGAGACCTTGATGGAGAATGTGCTCCGGGTACCGAGGGGCATGTCGTAGGTCCCGCTTATGGCGAAGGCGTCGGTACCGTAACGGAAGGAATAGCGGTCGGAGGAGGAAAGGGCGCTCTTTGTCATGGAAAGGTACCAGATGGCGTCCATGAGGTTGGTCTTCCCCTCACCGTTATTGCCGCTTATGCAGTTGATATTGGGCGAGAAAGACATTTCCGCAAGGGTAATGTTGCGAAAATCCTGGACCACTATTTTCCTTAGAATTGCCATCCTTGAAAAGTACCGTCCCAATAGGTGGGAGCAACTACAAATTTAGTTAAAATATGCGGACATTGAAACAATTCCGACAGGGGTTTTCAAAATCCCGTGACAGCTCCCCCAGTCTAATGCCTTCTCACTTTGAGGGGTATGGCCCCTTCGGGGAATGAGAGAGAGTCCCTGCACACCAGAAGGAGATATCCTCCCCCTCCTGCACCGGTCATTTTCCATGCGAGAACGCCCCCGTCTTTCCTGCACTTGTCGATAAAAGCGTCCACCCCTTCCTGCATCATTGCGGGAAACATCGATACCTGGGCCTCGAAGGATGCCCTGTACCCTTTCACGAATGTGGCCAGGTCCATTGCCATCAGACCCCGCCAGCACTCGTCCGCGGCTTCGGAGAGGTTTCGGACCTTAGGGAGAGTGACATCCTTTCCCTCCACCACCGAGCAGCCTTCCCTGCGGGGGAACATCCCCAGAAGGCAGAGGTGCTCCTCCAGGAAGTCAAGGACCGGGTCATCGGTGACAGAGAGGATTTCGTCGGGCCAGAAATGTCCGCTGTAATGGTGCCTCGACACCCCAGGTACGCAGATTCCGATGGGATCCTGCGCCCCGGAGACGTATCCGCTGTTCCTCTCGGGGTCGTTCTCGAGGCAGAATACAAGTTTCGCGAGATTCTCGGGAAGCATGTCCGGCAGCTTGAAGGGCCACATCGTCCTTATGGAGTCCCGGGTGCTGGTTGCGAGACCGCTTCTTGGCATGGGCTCGAAGGTGGGCTGTATGGAGAGGGTGATGGCGGAACCGGGATACAGGCTCGATACCGTGGGCTGGTCTATCCAGGTCCCTGCGATGTCCACCCTCAGGGGGATGGTGCAGAGGCTCTCCTTGATGGAAGTCGAGGAACGGGCCTCGAGTCCCTCGGAGGGGGTGCGCCGCAAAACGACATACTCGATGCCGTTTTCCTCGCAGAATGCCCTCTTCACCGGCTTGTCCCCATCCTCGTTCACCACGAAGACATCGGGGCGGAGCCTCAGGACATTCGGCACGAAATCCATGAGCCCGGAGCCCTCGTTTATGAAAGCCTCGGTGACATATCTTATGCTTCTGACCATGAAAAGGCGCTCCTCCTGGCTGTACAGGGGCTTATGGTGCTTATATCCCTCGATTGTGGAGTCGCTACCGATTCCCACGTACAGGTCCCCGTACTGGGATGCCTGGTGGAAAAACTCGACATGGCCCGAGTGCAGCAGGTCGTAGCAGCCGCTGACGAAAACTTTCTTCCTGGTTTCGGTGGACACGGTATTATTGGGTATGTGTGTGTATGAATGTTGATTGTTATGGACAGCTGTGGGAGACAGGGAACTTTCCGATGCAAATATAACACTTTCCTTGGAAGCTTTTCCACCAGGTGGCCCGCTACGCTCCACCCCATGGAATGCAGAAGCAGGAAAGTGTCTACCCTTACCCTTAATCCACCAGCCCGATTCCGCCATTCTCACAAATTACTTCCATTTAAGGTCACCCAGTCCAACATTGTCGGGAAGAGCGTTTGGCAAAACCGACCTTCGGAGCTATCTTTGCGAAAGTGCTTGTAAAATAAGTAAAACCACATTCATTTTCATACTCTATGACTTTTCGACGTCGACTGGACAGGATCCTCTCTTTCGGCAAGGGATGGCAGCTGCTGTACCTGGCGGGAGTGGCGCTATGTGTTTTCATCCTGCTGTATCTCATCGCGGTCGTGATGGGATGGGGCTTCAAGTGGCAGGACATCCTGGGACTGTACCTGGACGCAGGCAACTTCTCGGGTGCGGGACAGCATGACTGGTTCCGCCTCATCGTGACATTCAGCGGAGTGATTCTCGTGTCCTCCCTCCTCATTACCGTATTCAACAACATCATCGACAACGTCTCCCAGTCCGTCAAGGCGGGCTACACCCGCTACCGGGTACGGGGGCACATCCTCATAATCGGCTCCGGCAAGGAACTTTTCTCCATCCTCTCGGCCCTGAGGGAACAGGGAGGCAAGGAGGAAATCGTCATCCTCACCCACAGGGAGGTCGAGCCCCTTGAGGATAGCCTCCGCTCCGCTTTCTCGGACCCCAAGTTCCTCTCCCGCCTCATTTTCTACCGGGGCGCCAGGAACAATTACCGGGAGGTCGAGGCGGCCAGGCCCCAGTATGCATCCAAAATCTACCTCCTCGGGGAGGACAGGGAAAAGGACCATGACTCCCTGAGCATCGAGTGCTGCGACCACTTGAAGAAGGTCTGCGAGAAGGCTGACAAAGACATCCCTTGCTTCACATTCCTGGAAAACGGCTCCACATTCGAAGTGTACATGCATGACGACAAGCCGCTGAGCACCCCCAGGCTCAAAATCGACCTCCTCAGTTCCCGGGAATACTCCGCCGAGCAGATTATAGCCTGGAGCTGGTTCCTGCCTCTTCTCACGGTGAACGACCCCAGGACCTCCCATTTCATCATCCTCGGTACCGGTCCCATGGCCAAGGCCGTGGCATTCAGCGTTGCACACAACTCCCACTACCCCGCCCTCCCGGACGGAAGACCCCGGAAGACCCTCATAACGGTAATAGGCAAGGGTATGCGGGAATGGCTTGACAACCTCACGGCATCCCGGGAAAAGCTCTTCAGCCTATCTTCATACAGCTACATTTCCGGGGACGGCACCACAAAGCGCCATGACCCCGAGAGGGACATCCTCGACATAGAGTGGGAGTTCATCGAAGGGTGCGACTCCTCCCCTCTTGCCAGGGAGTATATCCGCGCTGCGGCACTCTCCCACGACACGCAGTCGGTGCGGATAGCCGCCTGCCACTCCAGGGAGGAGGAAAGGATAGCCTCCGTCCTGCACCTGCCCAGGGAAGTCTTCGACAAGGAAAGGCCGGTTCCCGTCTGCATCTACCTCGAGGAAGGAGGCCAGACCATCCGCCAAGCCATAGGTAGCGGCAACTACGGGAAGATCTTCATCTTCGGCCCCTCCGAAGGGGCCAAGGGAGACCCTCTGCTGGAGCATCACTCCGCCCGCGGGATGCTCATAAACGGGATCTACGCGGCCGCCGTCCGAGGCAAGGAGAACGTCAATGACTTCACCCAGGCCTGGTACGAGAGGAGCGAAGCCGACAAGTTCAGCAGCCTGTACTGCGCCAATGCACTGGTATTCAGATGGGAGTGCTTTGATACAGACTCCCCCGACAGGGAGCCCCTGTACGAGGCGGAGCACCGGAGGTGGATGACTTCGAAGCTGCTCATGGGCCTGGACCACTCCTGCATCATGCCTTACGACGAACTCCCCGACAGGAAAATCCGCCAGCACCGTTTCATCATAGACGAGATGCTCGCAGTGATAAAGGACAGCAAGGAGGAGGCGGACGGCAAGTAGTCGCTCCCAAAGCTTTTCGTAAATACTTCATTACATATCACAATAAATATGGAAGTCCTGATTTTCGCCGAATCGGGATTTTTTCTTGGGCGTACCTTGGAAAAATATCTTTGCGGAAAAGAAAAAAGTTGCTATTTTTGCAAACTATTATTGCCCCTGCCATCCGGCAAGGCAATCCAAAAGGGAATAAAAAGAATAAAAACATATTATGGCAAAGAAACAAAACGTCAGGGAGCAGCTCGAGCAGGAAGAGCAGCTTCGCACCGAACAGGTCGAGGAAAGAGTGAACAAGATCGACCAGTTCTTCAAGGAGAACAGTAAACCCATCTGGATCTGCACTGCAGCGATTGTTATAATCGTTCTCGCGGTCATCTGCTACATCAACTTCTACCTCCAGCCCAAGAAGGCCGAGGCCCGTGAGCAGATGTTCCCCGCAGAGGCGGCTTTCATGGAGAACAACTGGGAGCTCGCCCTCAAGGGTGACGGAAACACGCTCGGTTTCGAGCAGGTCCTCGAGGACTACGGTGCAAAGGGCGGACAGAGCATCTACTTCTACGCAGGTGTGTGCGAGCTGAAGCTCGGGAACTATGAGAATGCGGTGAACTACCTGAAGAAGTACAACGGCAAGGACGACATCCTCAAGGCCAGGGCCCTCGGCGCACTCGGTGACGCCTACGTGGGACTGGGCGAGAATTCCTACAAGACCGCCATCTCCTGCTACGACAAGGCAGCCGCCCAGGTCGACAACATCTTCACCGCCTCCTATCTGATGAAGGCCGGGGAACTGTACGAGGAAATGGGCAACGCAGACAATGCCCTCACCTACTACAAGAAGATCAAGGACCAGTACCCCCAGTCCATCGAGGGTTACGACATCGACAAGTACATCACCAGGATAGAGGCAGCCCAGTAAAGAGCGTCCTCCCCGTGTCGAAAAAGAAATCATCAACACTACTTAAAGACATATAGTCCATGGGAAGAGCATTTGAGTTCCGCAAGGAAAGGAAAATGAAAAGGTGGGGCCACATGGCCCGCGTCTTCACAAAACTCGGTAAGGAAATCACCATAGCTGTCAAGCAGGGCGGACCAGACGTGGTCGGCAACCCCCGCCTCAGGGCCCTCATTGCCGAGGCCCGCAACGAGAGCATGCCCAAGGAGAATATCGAAAGGGCCATCAAGAAGGCGACCGACAAGAACACCGGCGACTTCAAGGAGGTCATCTACGAAGGCTACGGCCCTCACGGAATCGCTTTCCTCGTCGAGACCGCTACCGACAACAACACCCGTACCGTGGCAAACGTCCGCAGCTATTTCACCAAATGCGGAGGTTCCCTCGGAACCAGCGGCTCGGTGAGCTTCATGTTCGACCACAAGTGCGTCTTCCGCATCAAGGAGGATCCCGCAAAGCCGGTTGACATCGACGAACTGGAGCTTGAGCTCATTGACCTCGGTGTCGAGGAAGTGTTCGAGCAGGAAGTCGAGGACGAGGACGAGAACGTGACCAAGGAAATCCACATCTACGGTGAGTACACCGCCTACGGCGCCCTCCAGAAATACATCGAGGAGAACGGCTACGAGATGCTCTCCGGAGGATTCGACTGGATCCCCAACGTGGACCTCAAGGATGTCACCCCCGAGCAGCGTTCCACCCTTGACAAGCTCACAAACCTCCTTCTCGACGACGAGGATGTGACCAACGTCTACAACACGATGAAGCCCGAGTAGCACGGGACCCTGCTTGAGATCTTCCAGACAGGTCACCCAAGACTCTACCCATCCCCTTCGGCCCCAGGCCGGAGGGGATGTTCTTTTGCTGCCCTTCCCTCTCCCCTACAGGGAGGTCCGCTTTTTCCTTCCCCTGGATGAGCATTCCAGCCCAGGCGCCCCCACCGAAGAGGCATATGCATGAAAATACACCCCTGGAAGAGGGCGGACACTATGAATATCCGGGAAAAATGTCTAACTTGCCGAAACAAAACACATAGCCATGGACACTTCCAACCTCTACACAGACCAACCCATATCTCTTCAGAGCGCCTACAACAAGGGCCTATTCCTCGAAAAAGGACAGCTGGGCAAAGCCAAGGATGAAGAAAAGGCAGCCTGGTGGTACAACTATGCCGCCCTGAGGGGCCACAGCGGAGCCATGTTCCGCCTCGGACGCTGCTACTTCGAGGGAAGGGGCGTAAAGGAAGACCGCATCGTCGCGGCCTACTGGCTGAGGCAGTCCGCCACCGAAGATGCCAAATCATACATTCAGGGCCATTTCCCCGCGGAAGAGGGGCTGGGGGCCTCCGATGAGTGCGAAAAAGGCCTGGACTATGACAAGGACACGGAACGGGACCATGAAAAGGACCCGTACTGGTCTTTTCTCTTGTATGACTACAGTGCCAGGAGGGGCAACCGCACAGGTATGAGCAATGGCGGGACCACCATATGGTCCGAGGACAAATTGCCTTCCGAAGTTATCGAGTGCCGCAAGGAGCTGAGCGGGATGTGGTGGAGGGAAGCCGCCAAGTGCGGAAGCACGGTCGCCGCAAATAATCTCCTCAAATTCCTGGGACAGTCCCTCTATACGGACGTGCGGGACCTAAGAGAGGAATCCGACAGCCCCAAGGCTCCTTCCTACAGACTGTCCTCCATGAGAAGGGACCCGGGTGGCCCTTACATCAGGAGGGACCTTTCCATCCATCAGGCCTACGAGAAGGGCGTCTCACACTTCTACGAGCAAAACAAGGATGACGACGAGGCCTTCTACTGGATCTCCTACGCAGCATTCCGGGGACACAAATATGCCTGTTTCCAACTTGGCCGCTGCTACCTTGAAGGCATCGGGACAAGTGTGGACCTCATCGCCGCACAGTATTATCTGAACATCTCCGGGACATTCGAGGCCAGGAAACTATCCCAACAGGCCTTCCCGGATGACTGCGTAAAGACCCCCGAAGGGTTCCATGAACTGGGTCTGGGTTACGATGCTAAGGCCGGAAGCGACCACGCCGCCGCCTACTGGGCGAAGCATTTCTTCTACTCTGCAGCCGTGCGGGGACACCTTCCCGCCATGCTCAGGCTCGCCCAGTACTATTTCACCGGCAAGGGAGTGGACCTGGAAAAGGAGGCCGGGCTAAGCCCCGCCCAGATATCCTCACTCGCCCGCACCTGGTGGGAAAGGGCAGCCAAGTGCGGCTCCCTGGAAGCCATCAACATGCTGAGGCGGCACTATGGGGAGGACCTCTATCCAGATGCAGCAGCCTCCGAGGGGAACGCTCCGGGGGTAGTGAATATCGATGAAGAAGTAAAGGAGGGCCTTGGAAACGTCCTGTCCTCTTTGGCAGGTGCCGCAAGCGGGACCGCACCCAAGGTAAGGCCATCCGGGAGCAGCAAGGAAATCACCGGGACTCCCCCTGTCACGACGTCCACCGTCTTCGAGACATGCCCAACTTGTCACGGCGCCGGTTTGATTTCCAGGACAACGATGCAGCGTGGCATCCCCGTTCCTTTGTCACAGCCCTGCCCCGAGTGCAAAGGTTCAGGAAGGGTAAAAGCGGCTAAGCCACTGAGCGCAGCTCCCGTAGGTACACAGGTGAGGCAAACCTCTCCTCAAACCCCTCCCGAGGAGGAGGCCTCCTCCTCCTGCGAGGAACTTAGCGGTCTACCCTACCTTGAAGGCCTCCCCAAGGGTGCCGATATCTTCGAGGACCTTCACATGACCCGCTACGAGGCCTACAAGAAAAGCAGGTCCCTGTTGCTGAAGAAAGGAGGGGAAGGTATGGCACTGCATTATCTCCTCTGGGCCGCTGTCAGGGGGGACGGCTGGGCACAGTACATGATGGGCAGGGCTTATTACTACGGTTCCTACAATCTGGAGAAAAGCACAGTCATGGCGCTGTCCTGGATAAACGAAGCCCGTAAATTCAAAAGCGAGGCTTACCTCCTGGCCCAGGAGTTCTATGAGGAGAACCTCAAGTCCGAGTACCAAGGGACCACCGAACCGCGCCAGGCTCTTATCTGGGCCAACAACGCGAGAACCGGGGAAGGCGGGACGAAAAAGGACATTGCCCTGTCCCTTCACTACATGAAGATGGCAGCCGAGGGCGGACAGCCCGTGGCCATGAACAACTATGGGTTGTACCTCCTCATGGGGATGGGCTGCGAGAAGAACAGGGAGGAGGCCCTGATGTGGCTCATGAGGTCGGCAGCGACCGGGAACCTCGACGCCCTGAAGAACCTGAGGGTCGAATTCGGATATGACATCTTCCCCCTGTCCAAGACCTACAAGGGCTACACCGAACCGCAGGGCCCGAAATGCTTCATGGACGAGCACCGTGGCGAAAGCCCATGGCAACTCTACCTATCATACCGCAATCTGAAGGACTGGAGATTCAGGGAGGAGCTGAAAAAATACCTCGCCCCTCTTGTGGAGAAAGGACAGCAAAACGCCTACGCTGCCTTTGGATGGATCATGGACGAGGACGGGAAGCATCCCGGCACCGCCGCCTTCCACCTTGCGGAAGCATACAGGTTGGGTTATGGCGAGGAGGCATCCTACGGAATCGAGGACTTCGACTGGGATGAAGAGTGGGAAGAGAGCCTGGAGACTGCCAGGGATGAAGATGAGAACACAAGCGCTCGCCTCCACGAGTTCGAATTTCTGGTATACGACATCGGATACACCTGCTTCGCTTCCGAACTGGGTGATCTGTACTATGAAGCCTGGAATTCACTTGAGGATATTGACATAGAAATAGAGGAGGCCTGGCCCAAGACTATGAGGGCCTACTGCCAGGGAGCCGTCTGCGGATACTACCGCTCCATGTACAAACTGGGCCTTGAGTTCTACCACGGAAGAGCCTCCGACGCCAAGGGGGAGACGGGGGAGCCAGACTACGCAAGGGCCCACTTCTGGTTCCAGAAAAGTGCCTCACACATACCCGGGAGCTCAACCATGCTTGGGGATATCTATTACTACGGGGATGGCGTAACGAAGTCCTACGAAAAGGCTTTTGAGTTCTACAAGAGCGCTGCTGAGAGTGGCGACACCAAAGCCATGAATTCCCTGGGTATCATGTACTACAACGGGGAGTACGTAACCCGGGACTACACAAAGGCCTACGAAATGTTCTGCGAGGCGGCGGACGGGGGCAATATGACCTCTTTGTTCCACAAGGCTACCATGCTGTACGATGGCCTTGGCGTCAAAAGCGACTGGAGGGAGGCCAAGCGAATTCTGAGCGATAGGTATTTCTCCTATTTTGACGAGGCCAAGGAACTTCTGAAGAAGATAAAAAAGGAGCATCCCTTCGGGTTCTAGGTAAGCCCCCCTCCACGTCCACACCGGCGCCGAGCTACGCAGGGAGGGACTACTCCGCATCCACGGAAGGCTCCACGTGCAGGGAAATCTGTGTTGACTGCCCCAAGGCTTGCCTTAGGGCAGTTTCCGCTTTCACGGTGATGGAGTGCGCCTCCCGTACACTCATCTCGGGGTCCACCACGATGTGCGCATCGATTATTATGTCATTGCCGTTCCGGCGGGTCTTGAGTTCATGCACATTTTTTATCCCGTCAACGGATCCGAGGATGTCCTTGATGCGGGACTCCGTCTCCCCAGGAAGGGAGGCATCGGCAAGTTCGTTGAGGGCTGGGATCGCCATCTTTATCGCTATGTAGAAAACGAACAGGCTTATCCCGCAGCAGACCAGGGGATCGAGCACCGCCCATCTCCCGCCGAGTGCCCGGGCAAGGCCAATGCCAAGGGCCGCCGCCACGGAGGTGAGGGCATCCGTACGGTGGTGCCATGCGTTTGTCAACGTCGCCGGGGAATCGCACTTCTTCCCCACCCTGTCCGTCCACCTGTAGAGAAGTTCCTTGACCGCAATGGAAACGAGGGCGACCACAAAGGCGATGGTACCCGGTACCTCCAGGGTCTCTCCCTGAAAGACCGACCATACCTTGCTCACCCCCTCCACAACCATCTTCACGCCAATCGCAAGAAGCAGGAAGGCGACAAATGCAGTGCCCAGGGTCTCGAACTTTCCGTGGCCGTACTCATGGGTGCTGTCCTTTTTCTTCGAGGATAGCCTTACCATGGCAAGGACCACCACGTCGCTCACCAGGTCGGAGAGCGAGTGGAGGGCATCCGCCATCATGGCGGAGGAGCGCCCGAGGATCCCGCCGAGGAACTTAAGGGCCGCAAGAAGGATATTTGCGGCAGCTCCCCAGATGGTCACGGTGGATATTTTCCTGAGTCTGTCTTCTGTCATTGCAATGGCAAGCGGGTTGGACCGATAACGCCTGCAAAAATAATATATTTCTTGAAGTGGCGCTAACCTAAAACGTTCAGTCCACATGAAATGTGACGAAGCGGGAGTTGGCACTCAGTGCCCATACCACTTTCATTGGCACCACCATTCCCACCCATAAGGACCTATTTGTGACAGAAGTATTTCCATCAGTGCATATTCTGGATGCGTCAAAAATATCTCCCCTCCATAAAACATTTTAAACTTCTCCCTTCGGGAGAATATCCGCAGAAAAAGCTTATATTTGTATGCTTTGGCTGTAGGTAAGCCTTCTTCACCAATGCAAGACAGGGGATGAGAGAAGACCCACCGACGTGTACAACCATTTCCCCGATACCCGGCACAACGGAAAATAAACACATACTATAATATGAGCATCCAGCAAGACAACATCTCTAAACTGGTAGAACGCAGAGCCTCCGCTCTCTTGGGAGGAGGTCCCGACAGGATTGAGGCTCAGCACAAGAAGGGCAAGATGACAGCCCGCGAACGCATAGCAATGCTCCTGGACGAGGGCTCCTTCGAGGAGTTCGACATGTTCGTCCAGCATCGCTGCACAAACTTCGGCATGGAGAAGCAGCACTTCGACGGCGACGGAGTCGTCACAGGTTGCGGAACCATAGACGGAAGGCTCGTGTACATTTTCGCCCAGGATTTCACGGTCAGCGGAGGATCCCTCTCCAAGACTATGTCCGAGAAGATTTGCAAGGTCATGGACATGGCGGTGCGCAACGGCGCCCCGTGCATAGGCCTGAATGACTCGGGCGGAGCCAGGATCCAGGAGGGCATCGACGCCCTGGCTGGATACGGCGAGATTTTCGAGCGCAACATCCTCTCATCGGGTGTCGTCCCGCAGATTTCAGGGATATTCGGTCCCTGCGCCGGCGGAGCGGTCTACTCCCCCGCCCTCACGGACTTCACCCTGATGGTAAAGAATACTTCCTACATGTTCCTGACGGGTCCCGCCGTGGTAAAGAGCGTGACCGGGGAAGTCGTGACCCAGGAGGAACTGGGAGGTGCCGTGGTGCACGCCTCCAAGAGCGGCGTGGCCCATTTCGCTGCAAATAGCGAGGAGGAGGGGCTCAGTACCATCAAGAAGCTTCTTTCGTTCATTCCCCAGAACAACATGGAGGAGGCCCCCATCCGTCCCACCGACGACCCCGTCTACAGGACCGACGACTTCCTCAACGAGATAGTCCCCGACAACCCCAACAAGGCCTACGACATGTACTATGTGGTACGGAGCATAGTGGATGACGGGGAGTTCTTCGAGATCCACAAGGACTTTGCAAAGAACATCATAGTGGGATTCGCCCACATGAACGGCAGGAGCGTGGGAATAGTGGCCAACCAGCCCAACATGCTGGCTGGCGTGCTAGACGTGAACGCTTCCAGGAAGGCAGCAAGGTTCGTCCGCTTCTGCGACGCTTTCAACATCCCTCTGGTGACCCTCGTGGATGTCCCCGGGTTCCTCTGCGGGACCCAGCAGGAGTATTCCGCCATCATAACCAACGGCGCGAAACTTCTTTACGCCTACGGCGAGGCCACTGTACCCAAGGTGACGGTGACCCTTCGCAAGTCCTACGGAGGGGCCCACATCGTGATGAGCTGCAAGCAGCTGCGTGGCGACCTCAACTACGCATGGCCCTCCTCTGAGATCGCTGTCATGGGTGCGGACGGGGCTGTCAATGTCCTCTACGCCAAGGACATGAAAGCAGCCGAGAACCCCGAGGATGCCCTTCAGATCCGTGCCCGGAAGAAAAAGGAATACGAGGACCTCTTCTCCAACCCCTACCAGGCGGCCCAGAAGGGTTACATCGACGATGTCATAGAGCCCCGCAATACCCGCTTCCGTGTCATCAGGGCCCTCGAGCAGCTCGCCTGCAAGAAGCAGGACATCCCCGCCAAGAAGCACGACAACCTTCCCCTGTAGTCTCATGAAAAGAACAATCATAAGAACAACAGTATTCATCCTCCTTCTGGCCGGATGCTTCGGGGGTACGCTGCTTCGCTCACAGAACGTCTCTGACCTCATCATATCGGAGGTCCTGGCCCTGCCAGACAGCACCTCCATCGTGGACGGCTACGGCAACAGGAACGGATGGATCGAGCTTTACAACACCTCCACGGGCACCGTGAACATGGGAGGGTGCTACCTCACCGACGACAGGAATGACCTCCAGAAGAGCCTCATTCCCAAGAATGACCTCCGAACCAAGCTCGGACCGCGTCAGGTGACCCTCTTCTACACTTCCGGCAATGCCCACCAGGGGACATTCTACGCAGGTTTCAAACTGAGGCCCGGTTCTACAGTCTATCTAGTCAGCAATGACGGAAGGACCATTGTGGACTCCCTACAGATTCCCGCAAACCTCCCGGCCGGGAAGAGCGTGAGCAAGGTTCCCGTGGACCGCAAGGCCCTCAGGTGGGAAGTCGACCCCGGTGTGGAGTTTCCTTCACCGATGGTCCTCAACGGTTCCGTCGGGGCAGAGACCAATGCCCAGAGAATGGCAAAGAACGACCCCCACGGGTTCATCCTCACAATAGTGTCAGTCACCGTGGTATTCAGCGCCCTGGCCATCCTGTGGTTCCTCTTCTGGATCCTCTTCGAGAGGCCGGCAAAGAGGAAAAAGAAGGCTGAGGAAGCAGGGAAGAATGCCCCCGCCAAACTCTCGGACCTTCCCAAGGGTGAGAAAGGACAGGAAATCGCCGCAGCCATCGCCATGGCCCTTGACCTGGATGGGAACGGGGACACCGTGGCTGCCATTTCCATGGCACTTCACCTCTACCTGAGCGAAGCCCTCCATGACAACGAGAGCTACGTCATCACAATCAACCCCAAGACCACTTCGGACACCCCCTGGAAGAACCCCGCCAGGTCATTCCGCCGTCTTCCCCGCTAATAACCCCCAAACCGAATAAAAGAGAACATCACATATGAAAGAGTACAAGTTCACTATCAACGGCACGCAGTACAGTGTGACCATAAACTCCGTCGAGGGCAAGAATGCCGACGTCACCGTGAACGGAGTCCAGTATGCAGTGGAACTGGAGAACGCCCCCGCAGCGGCTCCCGCCCCCGCTCCCGTCAAGAAGGAAGCAGCACCCGCCCCCACGGCGGCAGCACCCGCAGCGGCCCCCGCAGCAGCGGGAGGACCCGCCACCAAGGTCACATCCCCTCTTCCCGGCGTCATCATCGAAGTCTCAGTCAAGGAAGGACAGGCCGTCAAGTCCGGCCAGAAGGTAGCCGTCATCGAGGCCATGAAGATGGAGAACGAGATTTCCGCCACGAAGGACGGTACCGTAACCGCCATCCATGTATCCAAGGGGGACTCCGTTCTTGAGGGTGCCGACATAGTCTCTATAGCATAGCTTTCATGGAGCATATAATCAACAGTCTGGAACAGTTCTGGCAGTATACCGGGTTCGCTAACTGCGAGTGGCAGAACCTCGTGATGATCCTGATCGGAATAGGGTTCATTACGGTGGCCATCCTCAAGGAATGGGAGCCCCTGCTGCTGGTCCCGATCGGGTTCGGAATGATAATCGGGAACATCCCGATGTTCCCCGGCCTGAATATCGGCGTCTATGAGGACGGCTCGGTCCTGAACATCCTGTACCAAGGTGTGAAGCAAGGCTGGTATCCTCCCCTCATCTTCCTGGGCATCGGTGCAATGACGGACTTCTCCGCCCTAATTTCACAACCGAGGCTGATCCTTATTGGGGCGGCAGCCCAGATGGGTATCTTCGGAGCCTACCTGCTCGCCATAACCTTCGGGTTCCTTCCCAATGAGGCGGGGGCAATCGGAATCATCGGAGGAGCCGACGGTCCTACCGCCATCTTCCTCTCCTCGAAGCTCGCCCCGGACCTGATGGGTGCAATAGCAGTGTCCGCCTACTCCTACATGGCCCTTGTTCCCGTTATCCAGAGACCCATCATGCTCCTTCTCACGACCAAGAAGGAAAGGCTCATCCGCATGCCCGCCCCGAGAGTCGTAAGCCAGAGGGAGAAGATAATATTCCCCATCATAGGATTCCTCACGACAGCTTTCATCGTCCCTTCGGGCCTTCCGCTCCTGGGCATGCTGTTCTTCGGTAACCTCCTGAAGGAAAGCGGCGTTACCCGCCGTCTTGCAGAGACAGCAAGGGGACCTCTGGTGGACGTGGTGACAACCCTTATCGGCCTTACCGTGGGTGCATCCACCCAGGCGGACAAGTTCCTCACCGGAAAGTCCGTCCTCATCTTCGGACTGGGTCTGCTGTCCTTCGTCATCGCCACCACCTGCGGGGTTCTCTTCGTGAAACTCTTCAATCTCTTCCTGAAGGAAGGGCACAAGATCAATCCCCTCATCGGAAATGCCGGAGTCTCGGCTGTGCCTGACTCCGCAAGGGTATCCGAAGTCGTGGGAAGGGAGTTCGACCCCAGCAACCACCTGCTCATGCATGCCATGGGTCCGAACGTGGCCGGGGTCATCGGTTCCGCCGTCGCGGCCGGTATCCTGCTCAGTTTCCTGGGATAAACATTTGGCACACACATATTCCACGAAAAGGCCTTCTCCCGTCCAGTGGGGGAAGGTCCTTTCTTTTGTCCATGAGAGGCTGATCCAGGCGGTTTTCCGCCCGAAGAGGGCTACCTGCGCTTTTGTCCTGGCAGCGTACCGTAAGGCTCCGTTCGCCTATGGAGGGAACAATACTTGGGGTCCAGGGGATGGGGCTCAGGATTTTCGTAAATGTTATCCTCAGTCATCTCGAACTCCTCCCCCTCGTACATGGCGAGATTAATGAAAGGGGAATACAGGGGGTTCGCACCTTTTCTCGAAATGAAACGGAAAGTCTCCCTGTCAAGTCCGATCTCGGACTCGAAAGTCATCCGGAAATCCATGGTGAAACGCCGGCGGTACCTTACATGGAGTGAGAGGTAGGTCGGGAAAGTCGGTTCTATGACATTCTCCACTATCTCCTTCCCCTCGCAATTTCCCCGCCGGTACTTTTCCGCGAGGTCGAGTACGACATGCTTTGTGAGGAAGCCCCTGCCGAGGGGATCCTCATAGGGCATCGCCCTGAGTTCCTCCACGGCACTCCTTCCCGGGGCACCAGGTGACGGGGGATCCTTCGTGAAGAGGTCCCTCACGATTTCAAAGGCCTCATCGGTGGTGTGCTTCCTGGAAGAGGAGGTAAGGGTCCAAGAATCGAATTCGTCCCAGCCAAGGGAGTCGAGGGTGGCTGAAACGAGCTCTTCGCAAGTGCAGGCACAGGGCACGGCTATCCTGCGCCAATTGGAAGGAACGTCCTTTCCCCTAAGTTTCACTTTGACAATATAATGACGTATCTCGCCGGGAGAGCCGCACACTGATACGAAATCCTTTTTTTGACTTGGCATGGTGGGTAGAAAATGGGTCTTCTGGTGTGAACTGTACCTTGGGCCCCGCTGCCCCGGGAAATGGGGAAAGGGGGCCGCCCAGTGCAAATTTAAGAATTTTGACTTTCTCCTCCCACTCTTCCTCCCCCGTATGAAAAGAGAGAGAATTCCGCCTTCGGGGGGAGGGCAGAGAAAAGTGATGCATTTTTAGGCCACCCCTGTACCAACAAGCAAATAAACTATTTATATTTGCTCCCGATATTCACACTTGAACTTATGGCTATCAAACTGTCTTTCACCAAAACCGAAGAGGACCTCACCGGCAAGAGCAAATGGTGGGGCTCCCCTGACCTTCCCGACGACCTGGACTACCCCATCAATTTCTTCAAGGCGGAGAACGAGGGGGAAGAGGACTGGGATGAACCCCTGACCTTCGTCTGTCAGATCCGCTGCGAAGACCTCGCTGCGGTGGATCCCGAGGGCAAACTTCCCCACAAGGGGATGCTTTATTTCTTCGCCGCACTGGAGGAATACATTGACGACGGGGAGCCCTGCTCGGTCCACAACGGGCTCGGGGAATGGGACACCGACGCCTACAAGGTCCTCTATACTGAACAGACAGAGGACCTCAACCCATACGAGATCCGTTACGAGGACGACACCCCGTACAACAAGCCAGCTGAGAAGATTTCCTTCAAGAGGACAGGCGACAACGATTCCTTCGCCATGCTCTGCCCTCCCTTCTACGAGGAAGTCGCTGAACTCTATCCCAACTGGGTCTCGCTGCTGCAGATAGACGAAAGCGAGCAGTGGGGGCTTCGCCTCTATGACTGCGGCATGATAAATTTCATGATAAGGAGAACGGACCTAAAGGTAAGGAACTGGGACGAGGTCTCGGTGTATTTCCACTCGTTCTGACCTTAATAGCTGCACCGGGAAAAAAGTCCACACCCCAGGGGCCTTCCGAAGGAAGGAAGAGGCCCCGGAGGTGTGGATTCACTTTTTGTCCTACGGATATTGACTATTTCAGTTTCACGGCCTTTCCTGTCTTGGCGCTCTTGATGGCACTATCCAGGATTCTAACTACCAGAATATTGTTTTCCAGTGAGGCCAGATCCTTCGGGGAAAGCGTTATCTCCCCTCTCACCACGGCCTTCAGATACCTGAAGGAGTCGTCGTACGGTGCCTTCAAGGGAGTGGCTGTATACTCAGGGACCGGCTTGCCTGCGACAAGTCCGGACATCCTGTTCCCCGTCCTCTGGTAGTAATAGCCCCTCTCCCCGTACACGTACATATCCTTTCTTCCCGTAGGCCAGCACCACGAACCCATTATCTGGACGGTGGTCCCGGGATAGGATAGCACGATGGTGGCATCGTCATCGACCTTGGGATAGACCTGGGGCTTGTTGCGTTGCAGTACTGCATACACACTCTGGGGGGCCTTCCCGTCAAGAAGCCACGTGGCAAGATTCGCTCCGTAGCACCCGAAATCAATTACCGCCCCGCCCCCGTTGAGGATGGGGTCCGTGAGCCACTCCAGGAACTTTTCGTCGCAGCCGATTTCCCTGGGCCCCTCGTGCCCGTCATAGACGTTTATCCTGTCAATCCTTCCGATACTCCCCTCCTCGACAAGTCTTTTCACCTCGTGGTTGGTGGAGTACCACGACGTCTCGTAATTGGTAAGGACCATGATGCCGTACTTCCTGGCAAGGGCCTCCATCTTCCTGGCCTGCTTGTAAGTGGTGGCAAGGGGTTTTTCCACCATGACATGGATATGGCGGGGAGCGCATGCCTCGACCACCTCCATGTGGCTGAGGATGGAACCGTAGGCGACGACGACCTCGGGCTTTGTCTCGTCCAGCATCTTGCCGAGGTCAGTGTAAAACCTGTCAGCGGGGACCTTGCCCACAAGGACATTGTCGTGAAGGTATTTTTCATTTGGCTCGGCCACTCCCACGACCTCGAAGTCCCCCCGGCCTATCCGGGTTGCGACCTCCCCGAGATGGCCATGTGTGGTTCCTGCAACGGCCAGGCGAAGCGGGGTATCCCCCCTGTCCTGTGAAAATGAAGGAAGGGAACACAGCGAGAATGCAAGAAGAATTGAAATAAAAAGGAGATAGGTGGATTTTTTTTTCATGGCTGGTGAAGATAGTTTAAGTGAAAGGTGGCCCAGGGAAAGAAGAGGGCCACCTTTATTAAGTATTAAGTTAAGACAAAGACCTATACGGACTCCATGTTCCTCGGATTGTGAAGAGCCTTGCCCTCGGGGGTATAGGCGTAGCGGATACGGTCGTCGTAGAACTTCTCGACCTTCCCCCTGACGATCTTCATGGTGGAGTTCACCAGATGGTTCTGCTCGGTGAACGGCTCGGGGAGCACCGCGATTGCTGCGGGAAGCCACCTCTCGGGGAACATTCCGCCCTTCTCGCCTCCCTTCTTGTAGGCATCGACCTCGGCCTGGATCTTGTCCAGCATGACCTTCTTTCCTTCCTCCGTCGCGGGATCCTTGCCCTGGGACTTGGCCCATTCCTTGAGGGCGTCCTTGTTGGGGACGATAAGGACGATGGTGTACGGATCCTGGTTATTGTGGAGGACCACCTGCTCGATGTACTTGGAAGAGTCAGTGAGGTTGTCCTCGAAACCTTCCGGGGAGTATTTCTCACCGTCGGAGGAAATGAGCAGTGACTTGAACCTTCCCACGACCCAGAGGTACTCGGGATCCTTCATGTAACCCATGTCCCCGGTATGCAGCCAGCCGTCCACGATGGTCTCGGCCGTGGAGACGGGGTTCTTCCAGTATCCTGCCATGACGTTCTCTCCGCGGATGACGATCTCTCCCCTCTCGCCGGCGGGAACTTCGTTGCCCTCGGAATCGCAAATCTTGATGTCCATGGGCTTCACGACCCTTCCGGAGGAACCGAACACGGCATGTCCCGGAGAGTTGGCGCAGATGATCGGGGTGGCCTCACTGAGTCCATAGCCCTGGAACATGGGCATGCCGACAGCATTGAAGTACCTCTGGAGTTCTATGTCCAGCAGGGCGCCCCCGCCGACGAAGAACTTCATCCTGCCTCCGAAATTCTCCCTGACAGCCTTGAAGATGAGCTTGTCGAAAATCCACATCAGGGGCTTTCTCCAGCAGTCCTTGAAACCTCCCGCATTGTAGTACTCCTTATTGTACTTGATGGCATTGTTGAGGGCGAAGTCGTACAGCTTCTGGACCTTGGGGCCCTTGGCCTTGATGGCGGTCTCGATTGTCTTGCGGAAATTCCTGGCGAGGGCCGGGACGGAGAGCATCACCATGGGACGGACTTCCCTGATGGCAATGGGGATATTGCGAAGGGTGGCTATGGCATTCTTGCCCGTCGGGACGGTAGCTATGCTTCCGCCGTAGCTCATCATGGTGTAGAACCCGGCCACATGGGCGAAGCAGTGGTCCAGGGGAAGTATGATGAGCATAACGTCATCGACATCCACGCCTATGACGGAATGGGCCTGCTCGACGTTGGCGGTATAGTTGCGGTGGGTGAGGAGGATGCCCTTCGGGTCTGCAGTGGTACCGGAAGTGTAGCTGATGTTGGCAAAATCATCGGGCCCCACGCTCTTGTAGCGCTTCTCGAAGGACTCGGGATCCTTCGCAAGGACCTGCCGGCCCATCCCGCGGACATCGCCGATGTAAATCTCGTTCTCCTTCATGTCGGGGACATTGTCGAAGACTATTACCTTCTTTACGTCGGGGCAGTCCGGAAGGACCGCACGGATCTTCCCGAGCTGCTGGCCGCTTGTCATTACGTACTTGGAATCCGAATGGCGGATCCTGAAAAGGAGGTCATTGCTTTCCTCCAGCTTTATCGAGAGGGGCACGTTTACCGCTCCCGCATACAGGATGCCAAGTTCGCCGAGGACCCAGAGGTTGCGTCCCTCCGAGAGGAGGGCCACCTTGTCCCCCTTCTCGATCCCCAGGGCCATGAGACCGGCACCCAGGAGATGGGCTTCCTCGCGGGTCTGCTCGAAAGTGGTCTCCTCCCACTTGTCAGCGGGCTTCTCCCTCAAAAAGACATGGGAGGAGAATTCGCGGGTGTATTTCTCCACGAAATCGATGATAGTGATTCTGTCTGCCATAATCTGTTGTAAAAAGTGTGTGTTGAAAGTGTGTATGAGGGTCATTTACCCTCTCCCCCAGGCAGCGGGGATTTGTAAATCTACTAATCTTTTCACTTTCTGCAAAATCCTCGGGAACCAGGCTGCTACTTTTCCTTTCACAAGCGGGCGATGATTCCATCACTATTCCCCCCTGCTCTCCATTATTCCATCCCCCGGGGAAAGGTGGGGGTAAAAAGAGTTCTCCCTGCCTTACCTAAGGGGTAGACAGGGAGTTATTTATATAGGTAATCCCTTGATTTGACCTTTCTTACAAGGGGAGGACATCCTTTCCCGGCGAGGCTTCGGCGGGGGAAACTCTCGGGGATGTCTCCCTAGTTAGCGGAGAGGTCATCCGGGACTGAAAAATACAGATTCTAGATGGAAGCTGGCTGAGGCTTATCCTTCCTTCTTGTGTCCAGGGACAGGAGAAAGCCTCCCAGTTTGCGCCAGCGGGCACCCTTGAACACGTAGAACCTGGTGTCCTCAGTCTTGCACCTGAGGACAAGCAGTGCAATGTAGATTCTCTGGAAAATGTTATTCATAATATATAGTAGTCTTCCTTGGAAACAGACTTCCTATATGATAGATGCACCCGAAAGGTAAAACGTTGCATGGAAAACCACTTTTTGGGCCTATCATTATGAAATTTTCCCGATTACCATTTATTGATGTGTATGTTCTCAGGGTTCCACTTATCCTTCGGGGTGAAGTTCCCGTCAGGATGGCCGATGGGGATTACGTTATAGGGAGAGACGTTGTCGGGAAGCCCGAGAGCCTCCCTCACCGTGGACATCCTTTCCTCGTAAGGATAGCATGCGGTCCATGTGGCGCCAAGACCGAGGGCCTCAACCGCGAGGAGAAGGTTCTCGGCAGCTGCGGCACAGTCCGCCGTCCAGTTTCCGTTGGGAACCACCCTGGGTGCACTGTCCTCTTCACCTGGCCTGGGACGCTGCGTGAAAGTGGTCTCCCCGCAAACGACGATGACAACGGGGGCGGTAGCTATGAAACCTCCCCTGGGGCCGGCCACGGCCTTGATGGCATCCGGGTCCTTGACAACGACGAACCTCCACGGACGCACATCCATTCCCGAGGGGGCTGACATGGCGCAGCGAAGGATGGTCTCGATATCCGCATCACTGACCGGTTCGGAAGTGAAGGAGCGCACGCTCTTGCGGCTCTGGATGACCTCGATGGCACTCCTCACAGAGGAAGAGGATTCCTTTGGTGCATTCTGGGAGGTGCAGGAAGAAAGGACAAGAAGGGCCGAAGCCACGAAAATGAAAGTCTTTTTCATTATAAGAGTCTATTTGATTGGTATTTATGTTCACTTGGGCATAGATTCCAGTATGGCGGAAAGCTCCTCAATCTGGGACTTGTCGGTAGCCCAGGATGTGGCGAAGCGAACGACCTTATTCCCATCTGGAAGCGACATCCAGTCCTCGAAAATCACCTGGCTCTTGAGGAAGGAATACTGCCCCGGGGTCAGGACCGGGAACAACTGGTTCGTCGGGGAGGGGATATACATGGGAATCCCGTTCGCGGCGAAGAGTTCCCCTAGCCTTTCTGCCATGTCCATGGCGGAGGAGCATATCTCGAAATACAGGTTGTCCGTGAAAAGGGTATCGAACTGGAGCCCGAGGAGGCGTCCCTTGGCAAGAAGGGCCCCATGCTGCTTTACGGTGGTGAAGAAATGGGAGGGGGCATTCCCCCTGGGGAACACGACAGCCTCACCGCAAAGGGCGCCGCACTTGGTCCCTCCTATGTAAAACACATCGCAGAAGGATGCAAGTTCGTCAATGGTTATGTCGGAGTGCTTGCTGCAAAGGCCGTAGCCGAGCCTGGCCCCGTCAACGAAAAGGGGGATGGACCACTTCTGGCAGATGTCGTGAAGCTCCATCAGAGCAGCCTTCGTGTACAGTGTCCCCCACTCCGTCGGGAAGGAAATGTACACCATCCCAGGCTGGACCATGTGGTCAGCGCTGGGATCGGAGTGGAACGCTTCCAGGAAGTCCCTGACGGCGGAGGGGTCAAGGGTTCCGTCCGAAGAGGGTATGCACAGGACCTTGTGCCCGGAGAACTCCACCGCCCCGGCCTCGTGCACTGCGATGTGGCCGCTGTGTGCCGCTATCACTCCCTCGTAGCCACGCAGCATGGCGTCTATTACCGTGGAATTTGTCTGTGTCCCCCCGACAAGGAAGAACACGTCAGCCTCGGGACGCCCTATGCAGTGGCGTATCTTCTCCTTTGCTGAAGCACAGAAAGGGTCGTTCCCGTAACCGGGAACCTGGACGAAGTTTGTCTGGAGGAGCCTCTCAAGGATCCCGGGGTGCGCACCCTCTGAGTAGTCACAGGTAAAAGAAATCATCTAGTTTATGCTTTAAGTGTCTGTTTGTCAATAATCTCTGGAATGCCTGAGAGGGAGGCCATCGTCTTGTATCTACTCTGCACGGAGCAGAGGTGGGACACGAGTCTGACGAATCTCTCCCTAAGGGGCACGGCCATGTTCTCGGGGGAATCCAGGTACAGGTCGATATTCTCCTGGAGCCATCCCCTGTTTCCCATAAGGCCTAGGTTGCTTCCCAGCTCGGCGAGGTAGGTGTCCTCCCCCAGGTCCATTCCTGTCTCATTCGCTATCAGCATGTAATGGATGAGCCATACGAAGTCCACCTCGGTGGGTGCATAGCCTCCGAACTCCCCCATTATGGACTCGTACCACTTCTTTGCAAAAGCCGGGATGGTGCCGCCTTCATAGGAAGACTTCTGCTTGAGGTAGAAATCCTGGAGGTCGGGGACATCATCGAAGGGGAAATGCCCTTCGGTGCGGATGTAATCACGGAGCCTTGGATAGTAGACGCTATCCCTCTTGGCGGTAATGTAGCTGGGGAAATACTCCCGGGGGTATTGTTCCCCGGGAAGGCCCAGGTACACCACTCCGCCCAGGTAATACACCTGGAAATCCCCGTTCCCGGTCTTGTTCTTGATATTGGCGGATATGTTCCTTCTTGACCGGGAAGAGTTCACGGCCTGCACTTCCGTGATGACTTCCTCCACGGGAAGGATGTGGGAGGGGGAGGACTTTAGAAGCTGCCTGACAAAGGCCCTCTCCGTCTCGGTGGAAGCGACCTTGGAACGGAAACTGACATGGACATACCTGCCGGAAACCCCGATGGGGACTATGTTTTCGCTCTTGGTAAGGATGGCCTTGGTGGATGAACCGTTGAAGTCGCTCCCCGGGCATCTCTCCCTGAAAGCCTTCTCCACCTCGCCCAGGGTCATTGGCACTCCGCTGGAAAGGAGGATTTCCTCCAGTATCTCACTTTTGCTTATGAACTTGTTCGAGGGGAAAAGAAGCGTCCCGTCATTTCGGTAAATGGACGGATACAACCCAGGGAGGATTCTATCAAGATTCTTCCTGGCCGCCTCGGCGGTACCCTCCGGGGCCCCTTCCCTGATGAAGGGAGCCATGAGTTCCCCAAGCGGCACGACCTCGTCCTGCAGCCTCTCCACCTCGGAGAGGGTCCCGACCTTGGACAGGAACCCCTTGAAGGAAAAGTACCTGCCTACTTCTCCATCCACCGCAATGATATGCCCTCCCCCACGGGGGGAGCCAAGAAGGGTGTGGACGGGGTCACCGAGGATGGCTATCTTTCCCTCGGAGAGAAGCGACAGCACCCACAGTATGAAGTTCCCGTTGAAATCCGTCCCCTCGGAAGAGTTCACTGCCTCCTCCAGTTCCCCGCCCGATAGAAGAAAGGGATAGTCCCCTTCCCTGTACTGGCCCTTCAGGGAGAGGACGAACTCCCGGATGGAATCCAGGGCGGAGGCCCTCAGCTGGCGAGTCCTCTCCCTGGAAATACACAGATGGGCGCTGAGTTCCTTGACGGAGAGAGGGCTTCGGGAAGAGTATATGGCAAGGCCCTTGTCCAAGACGGGGAGTTCCTTGGCACTTCGGGTGGATATGAACTCCCTCACCACAAGGAAAAGGGGCGCATGTCCAAGCTTTTTCCTTAGGGATGACACTTCGTCCCAGGCCCTCTCTCCAAGTCCCAGTCCGTCCTGTGAGATGAAAGAGAACTTTTCCACTTCCCTTTTCACGTCCTGCTCGGTACTGATGGCGGACAGGAAATCCTTCATGGAGGTGACTGCGGGGGTCATCTCTGCCTTGGTCTTTTCCCCGATGCCGCTAAGGGTGGAATACTTGTCCTCCGGGTCCAGCAGGAAAAGGTAGAATACCTTCACGGAGCCTCCGCAGTCGGAGAGGATGGAATGCAGGCAGTTCGCCGCCCTTGAGGGAAGAGATGAAATGCGCTCCTTCAGAATGGGGAGCACGTCCTGTATGTTGGAAGGGAAAGTCTTGCCGGTCAGGGAGTCCAGGTCACCCTCGGACTTCTTGAGGGAAAGGCGCTCGGAAAGAAGCCTTCTCACCTCCTGCTCGGAGAGGACCGTCGCAATGAAATCCCTCAACTCCTCCAGACGGGGCACCATCTCCCGTACAAGAGAACTTCTTATGTACTTGACCACCCCCAGGCACTCCCTGGGCATAAGGATCTTGGCATAGAACTCCCTGATGTCCTTTCCCGTAGCCTCGAAAAGTTCCCCGGCAATCTCGCTCATCCTTCCCGGCATGTCGGAAATCCTGTCCTCGACAAGGGGGATGATTTCCTGGATATTGGAAGGGAAAGGGGAAGAGGCGCTGCCCTCCAGGGGAATTCCCTCCTGGCAGAGGGGAAGCAGATCGTTCCTGAACTTTATGAACTCCCTGATTGAGGAGGGCTTCAATTGCAGAAGGTCACCGAGATCTTTTTCGGAACAGAGGAAAAACATTCCCGGGAAGTCCTCCCGGTCCACCGAAGAGCGCAGGGTCTCCAGGACATAGCGCAGGGATGGGCTTATCGGGGGATCGG
Source organism: uncultured Bacteroidales bacterium (assembly GCA_905235445.1). GTDB lineage: Bacteria > Bacteroidota > Bacteroidia > Bacteroidales > UBA932 > Cryptobacteroides. The sequence goes on along the minus strand of CAJOLJ010000001.1, from coordinate 61,217 downwards.
TTTTACGCAGATACACCCCCAGCCAATACTGAAGGCTCCGTCCCCCTTCAATACCAAGTGACTGGAGGGACGAAAAAAGGGTCGGCTCGTAAAGGGTTGACATATCCGCAAATAATAACCTCGTAAAGGACAGAGATGAAATCTCGCAAAATTAGCAATTATTCGGCTGATTTCGGGAAGAAAAAAGAGGGCATTTCACCTCTTTGCGATTCCTTTTTCCACTGCCCGGACTCTTGGGGTGCGACTTTTGGGCATTCCTGCAGGGGACTGGGGAGTACTTTTGGTGGAATTCACTATATTTGAGGGGTGAAGCCCTCCTTCGGGATTTCACCCAAATCATTCAACTTACAGCGACCCATGGAAAAAAGACACATCCACCACCTCCTCCTTCCCGGCCTTCTTCTTGCCATCGCAGCTCTCTTCCCTGGCTGCGGCCCCTCCGCCCCGAAGAATAAAGCCAAGACCGTCCCCACCTCATACAGGTTCGTCCTGAATGCCACATTCGCCTACCCCTCCCTATACCTCAAGGTGGAAAAGGAGGACAAAGGGGGCTCTACCCTGCTTTACTTTTCCGATGGAGGCTTCGATATACAGATTTTCAAGGCTCCCAAAGACCTGCTACCCAAAATAGGGCAGATGGCAAACGATTACGGCCTCTCTAAACTGGACTCCCACTACAGGCCCACCCTGAAAGTCCTTGACGGGATGAGCTGGAACCTGAGTGTGTCCTACCCGTCCCCCACCCCCTCGATATACTCCTCGGGAGAGAATCAGTGGCCGGGAGGGGACCTTAGAAAAGGCATCAATGAAATAAACCGGATGCTCAGGGACCTCGCCGAGGGCGGAACCCTGGAAGTCGTGGGAAGCACTGACCATTCCAAGGAAAGGGAATACTAGGCATACCGTACTGCTGGCATACCGAAAAGTTCACCGTCCCCCCGGCCAAGCCGGAAGGACGGTGTCCTGTTTTTCACTATGTGATAGGGGAAGCTACAGCACGAAGAAATACTCCTTGTCCTCGTAGTTCTTCCAGCTTCGCAGGGTCAGGGACAGGTTCCTCTGGTCATAGACTGCGCTGTACTGGGTATCCTCGACGGTGCCGTCCTCCCATACCAGGTCCTTCCAGTGGACGGCGGAGAGTGTCTGGGCCGCAGCAGTGACAGTGAGCATCCCCTTGTTGGCGGTGAGGACGGAGTCCACCACCGCATATCTCCACCAGCTGTGGCTGTTGATGTTACCGACTCTAGGGTCGGGAACGGGGCTGAAGTACTTGGGGGAAAGGAGATGGTTCGTCACCAGCATATGGTTCTTGGCGGTGTCCTTTGCAACCACCATGGTCTTCCACCCGTCCTGCGGGTCGAACTCAATAACTGCGCAATTCCCTGCTGCATCTGCCACCATGTAGTGATAGCCTCCCCCAGCCTTCTGGTCATGGCGGATATTGTACTTCCTTGTAAGTTCTATGGCCTCGTCCACGGTAGCGCACCTGTCCAGGAACAGCCTCATCAGTACCGTGGTCCCGACAGAGTGACGGGAGGGCTCGTCCTGGTAGGCGGGCATCTTGGGAAGGGCTAGGATGGCGGTGCACAGGCCCTTCTCGTTAATCCCGTCAAGAGGGGCGTAAATGGCTGCCAGGCAGTTCACCTTGGAGAGAAGGGAGACGGGGAGGTGGTCAAGGCCGTAGCCCATGTGAGACATGTCGCTCACCGCCACGGAGGCGTAACCATCCTTGGGGTAGGAATAGGTTACGAGGGAAGGATTCTTGTAGAAATCATAGTTCCTCCCGAAAACGTACCCATCCTCAATGGCATTTTTCGACTGGAACACGGTGCAGTGCTCACCCGGGTCCTCCCCCTGTCCATCCTCCGGGGCCACCTGGGAGGATGTGATATTAAGGGGAATGCCCTTCCCCACCCTGGAAATCACATATGAAAGCAGGTCCGCATTGGTGTCCACATCCTTTTCGATGAGGTCATCCAGGTCATACGGGGCACTGTATTGCATGACGTAGAGGTACTCATTGTCCTCGGCCACGTTCACTGAAAGCATGGAACGGATTTCCCCTCTCCAGATGAGGGCCAGGGCGGCGCACAGCACCACCAAGATCCCGACAATCCAGAGAATGACCCTAAGAAAAGTGTTTTTCTTTGCCATATCTATTTGAAGTTCATTAAGTTTTCTCTTCTAGCTCTTAGCCTTGGCCCCTTCTCCCCTCTCGGGGTAGAAATGCCCGTAGATGCTTATTACGAGGAAGCAAATGAACGGGAGGACGAAGGAAAGGTTCACGGCGGGATAGCCACCTATGGTGCCACGGTCGATGATGAGGGCCTGCAGGGGAGGAAGCACAGACCCGCCGAGGATTGCCATGATAAGTCCGGCGGCACCGAACTTCGCATCGTCACCCAGGCCACCCAGGGCGATGCCGTAGATGGTGGGGAACATAAGCGACATGGCTGCCGACACCCCGACAAGACAGTACAGGCCGCCCTTGCCGTTGATTGCGATGACCCCCACCACCAGGGCCATTGCCGCAATGGCGAGGATTTTCAGCAGCTTGCCCGGATTGATGTACTTAAGGAGGAACGTGCATATGAAACGGCTCAGGCAGAATATCACCATCGCGGCGATGTTGTACTTCTGGGAAAGCACTTCCGCATCCGCCTCCATCATTCCTCCCTCCATGAACACCCTGGTCCCGTACTGGATGATGAATGTCCAGCACATGATCTGGGCACCCACATAGAAGAACTGGGCGAGCACCCCGTAACGGTAACGCTTGATGTTCCATAGACGCCTGAGCGACCCTCCTAAGTCCAGCTTTCCGCCCGTGTCACCTCCGGTTGGCATCTTGACCAGGGCTATCACCACGAACATCACCGCTATCACTATTCCTATAATGAGATAAGGCTTGATAAGGACGGACAGGTCAGCGGACTTGACAGCCTCGAACTCAGCATCCGACAGGGTGCTTCTCTGGACGGAGTCCATGGGGTTCAGCTTGGCCTGGATGAAGTTCATGGCAACCCACATCCCCACAAGAGAGCCCATCGGGTTGAAGGACTGGGCAAGATTGAGCCTACGGGTGGCAGTCTCCTCCGTTCCCATCGACAGGATGAAGGGGTTGGCGCTGGTCTCCAGGAAACTCAGTCCGCATGTCAGAATGAAATACGCCAGCAGAAAGGGATAATAGTTCCCCGTCAACTTCGCCGGGAAGAACAGGAAGGCTCCGGCAGCGTAAAGCCCCAGTCCCACGAGGATACCCGCCTTGTAGGAGTATTTCTTTATGAACATCGCCGCAGGGAATGCCATTGCGAAATAGCCCCCATAGAATGCGACCTGCACAAGCGCTCCCTCGAAGGTACTCATCCTGAATATCTTGGAGAACGCCTTCACCATGGGGTTGGTGACATCATTGGCAAAGCCCCACAGAGCGAAGCAGGAGGTGATGAGGATGAAGGGAATGAGGTAACTGATGCTGCCGTCCCTAAGCAGGGAGGATCCTTCTTTGTTCTTTGACATGAGAGTCCAATTTAAGGCAGGAGGAGGGGAAGGCCTTCCCTCCCCTACTCCTACGCAGTTTCACTTCGTAAGTCCGGCTTCAAAGATAGCCAAAACTCACTTATTATATTCTTCGCCCCATGAAAATTTCTCAGGGCGTCCTTGGTTACGATACGGTTACTTCTTGTACATGGGACCATAGGCCGCACATGCCCTGTAGTCGGAGCCTTCGGGATCCATTCCGAATGCCCTCCAGGTGCTGGGACGGAATATCTTGTCCTCGTCCACGTTGTGCATCGCCACAGGAATCCTCAATATTGAAGCCAGGGTGATAAGGTCAGCCCCTATGTGACCGTAGGTTATGGCCCCGTGGTTGGCTCCCCAGCAGTTCATGACGCTCCACACATCCTTGAAAGGGCCCTTCCCTGTCAGGCGAGGGGCGAACCACGTCGAAGGCCAGCCCTTGTCGGTCCTCTCGTCGAGGATGTGGAACACCTCGTCATCCAGGTCGCAGGTATAGCCTTCGGCTATCTGCAGCATGGGACCGAGGTTCTTCACGAGGTTCAGTCGCACCATGGTGCAGGGCATCCCTCCCTTGGAGAGGAACTTCGAGGAGAAGCCGCCGCCCCTGAAATACTCCCTGTTGGCAGGGACCCAGGTAGTGGCATCGAGGCAAGCCTGAGCCTCTGCATCCGTAATCTCCCAGAAAGGTTTCATGGCGGGGTTGCCGTCCCCGCCGGACATCTGGCCACATCCGTCGAGGGTTGCTGCTCCTGAGTTGATTAGATGTATAACACCATTGGCTGCAAGACCTTCGAGTTCCTTGCCCGTGACCCTCTTCACCGCAGCGGGACTCCAGTAGGTCCTTACGTCTGCGAAAATGGAAGGAGTCTGGCTCAGCAGGTGACCAAGTAGCATGCTCACAGCGTTGAGGGAGTCATTCTCTGTCGCCAGCAGATAGGGCTGACGCACTCCGTTCCAGTCGAAGGAAGAGTTCAGCAGAGCCTCCACGAAGTCTGCGTTGGGATAGAAGTCGGTCCACTGCCTCTGGCCCTGGAACCCTCCGAGAATGGCATTGTGCCCGAGGGACTCCTCCCCGAAGCCCATTTCCCTGAGACGTGGATTGCCGACCAGCAGGTCACGGATGATAAGGTACATTTTCACCGTGAACTCCCAGTCACGGTCTTTCTCCTCGCGGGTCTTCTTGAGGTCCTCCCTGTTACAGATGTCCTCATTCTCATGGCAGTTCTTCTTTGTCCACTCCATGGCCCTATCGAACTCCTCGTGGTCATAGATGCCTTTCTCCATCCTGCGGATGATCTCCACCTCGTCAACTCCCTCGACCCTCATTCCGAGATAGTCCTCGAAGAAGTCGGGGTTGACTATGGAACCGGCGATGCCCATGCAGACGGCACCCACTGAAAGATAGCTCTTTCCGCGGATGACGGCCGCTGCGAGAGCAGCCCTGGCGAAGCGAAGGAGTTTCTCCTTCACGTCATCGGGGATGGTCTTGTCCGTTGCATCCTGGACATCATGCCCGTAGATGCCGAAAGCGGGAAGGCCCTTCTGGGCATGGGCGGCAAGGACTGCGGCGAGGTACACCGCACCGGGCCTCTCCGTCCCATTGAATCCCCATACGGCCTTGATAGTGTCACGGTCCATGTCCATGGTCTCGGAGCCGTAGCACCAGCAAGGGGTCACGGTGATGGTGATCTGGACATTGTTGTCCCGGAAATATTCGCTGCAAGCAGCGCTCTCGGCTACCCTGCCGATGGTGGAGGGTGCTATGACTGTGCGTACCGGAGTGCCATCCGGATAGCGGAGGGTGGATGAAAGAAGGGAGGCGACACTGTGTGCCATGCCCATGGTCTGGTCCTCCAGGGACTCCCGCACTCCGTTCATCCTACCGTCAATGGTGGGGCGTATGCCTATTGCGGGCCATGCGCCACGGAAACGATTTTGTGCTGTCATGAAAAATATGTTTGTGTTTGGTATGTCGTGCCTGTGGTTGTGCGTGCATGAAGGGACGCTACGGGGCCGCCCCTTTGCATAAACGATTTAGCAAATTTAATCATTCCCCGCCCTTTTTACTAGGATGCGAACGCGTTCTTTTTGATTTGGGTGAAAGAAATACCCCCGGGCGGCAAAAAAACTTATCTTGGAAAGAGAGAAGTTTCATAATTTTGCAGACGATAACCCCACAAACGACATCAGGCCATGCCAGACCAAGCCAAGACTCCCACTCCGTCCCCTGCCCTTGAGAAGTACGTCAAGGAGAGCATCATCCCACGCTACGCTTTCTTCGACCCCGCACACAGGGAGGACCATGTCCTTACCGTCATATCGAGAAGCCTGGAGCTTGCAAGGCACTATGATGTCGATATCGACATGGTTTATGCCGCGGCGTCATTCCATGACACGGGACTCTCCGCCGGCAGGGACACTCATCATCTCGTCTCGGGAAAGATCATCAGGGAGGATGAGTTCCTGAGGTCTTATTTCACACCGGACCGACTTGAGACTGTCGCCCAGGCGGCGGAGGACCACAGGGCTTCTGCCAAGACTCCCCCACGGAGCATCTACGGGAAAATAGTCGCCGAGGCGGACAGGGACATCCGCCCCATGAAAATAATCGAGAGGACCATCCTTTACGGACTGGGCCATTATCCGGAACTTAGCCGTGAGGAGCACTACCAAAGGACGATAACACACCTTCGGGAAAAGTACGGGGAGGGAGGATACCTTCACCTCTTTCTTCCGGAGTCCCCGAACTGGGAGAACCTGAGGGCCCTTCGCTCCATCATTGCCGACGAAAACAAGGTCCGGGAAATCTTCGACGGGATGTTCCCCGCCTTTCTGGAAAAAAGCCGTAGGAAGGAATAGTCCATTGGGCCTGCCCCCTCACCCGAAGTGTGCGCAAAGGTGTGTGCCCTCCCATGCCTGGGTCCGCTTCCATTCCCCGTCATACAGGCAGTCCCCCCGGGAATCGGAGGGACTGTCTTTGTATCCGGATTTCGGTATCCTGCTGGAAGGACTTCTACTTTTTAAGGGCCTTCCTTATGGCGGGGACATAGACGATTTTTCTTCTCAGGTCATTCCTGAGGGAATAAGTCCCGTCCCTATTCACAATCACATACGAAGGAATGCCGTCAATGCCGAAGGACTCGCAGATGTATTTCCACTGGTCGGCACTCACCCTGTAGTGCTCGCCTCTTATGCCACGGATCATATAGTTCCAGTCCTCCTCGGGAGAGGTCTCCCCTGTAAGGTAGAGGAATACGAGATCCTCGTTCTTCAGAATATTGTCCTTGTATGGTTCATGGGCTATTATGGCAGCCTTGCAGGGAGGACACCATGTGGCCCAGAGGTCTACGACGACTACCTTGCCGGGATAACTGCCCACAATCGCATCGAATAGACCCTCCAAGGGTACGTCCGGCACTTCCCTGACGTTCACTCCCTCGGGAAGGGGCCCGTCAGCGGACTTGTTGGAGGAACAGGAAGAAAGGCTCAGCGACACTCCCCCCATAAGGACTGCCGCAAGAAGAAGAAAGAAACGACCGATGTTTTTCATTTTCCGGGGGATTTTAGGAAAAAATGTCACTTACTCATTATGAAGTTTTTGTAGGCACTTATCATTGTGCCGTTACGAAGTTCCTTCGCTCCTGTGGCATCAGGAGTTGTGCACCCATTTGAAATCACTACGAACCCGAATTTCCCCTCCGGGGAGAAGTACATGCTGCTTCGAAGCCCGTATGCACCGCCCGTGTGTCCTACAAGCTTGACTCCCGGGATGATGCTTCCGTCCCTTACATTCAGCGCCATACCGTAATGCTCTTCCTCGCTTCGGGGAGTCTGCATGCTGCGGGAGTGCTCCTCCGAGATCAGCCTCACTCCGTCCGGGGAGGTACCGTAGTTCATGTGGACCATCATGTAGCGGGCAAGGTCGGGAGCCGATATCTTCATTCCACCCGTGGGTGAGAAAACCGGGGTATCGTACCCGAAATTGTAATTCGCGATTTGCTCCGCCCTCCTCGCATAGGCCTGGGGGACGGGAACAAGGCTTCCGTCCGGACTGCCGTTGTCGGCATCTGCTGAGTACAGCACTGCGAAGCGACCGGTATCCAGGGAGTCAACGCAGTACCCTCCGTAAAGTCCGAGTGGATCCAGGATGTGATGGACGACGTACTGGTCGAAGCGTTCACCACTCAGTTTCTCGAGGAAGGAACCCAGGAGATTGTAGTTGAGGTTGCAGTACTCGTAGCCCCCTCCGGGCTCGTAGTCATTGTAGCAACCCTCCCAGTTCCCGTTCTTGGAAGGGTCGATTACATCCAAGGTGAAGTAACCCTCGTTGTCATTTATGGAAGAGGTATGCGAGAGGAGCATCTCGAGGGTAATGACCGTGTCTGGGTACTTGGGATTGCGTATGGGGAACCCTGCCAGGGTGCTGACGTCGGTATCCAGTGAGAGAATCCCCTTTTCCACCAGTTGCATCAGGGAGGTGGCCGTGAATGACTTGGAAATCGATGCTATCCTGAAAAGGGTGTTTTCACCGACCGGAATGCCCTTCTCCCTGTCCGCCATCCCGAAATACTCGGTATGCACGATCTTGTTGTCTTTCACGACGACTGTGGCAAGTCCTACGTTGCCGTTAAGTTTACGGAGTTTCTCGACATCCCGGGTGAATTTCTGCTCGGGAGTTCGCGCGCATGATGAAATGAACAGTATGGCTGCGAGCATTGCCGCACCGATGGCGGCAATTTTGAGGGTGGATGGTTTCATGGTGGATCCTCTATTTTGAAAAGAGCGTTTGTAACTTTATCAACTAATTATATGGCAGATATTTATCTTACTATCACCTCATCTATGAAGAACCAGCAGGGGTTCCCTACCCCGTAGTGCCACTGGGGACAGACCTTTGTCCCGGTGACATATACCCTGAGGTAGCGGGCCTCCACCGGGGAGGATAACTTGCCACCGATGGGGATGAACTCCACTTTGGACCCCCGGTCTTCGGGGATGTCGACGCTCATGACCTCGCTGAAGTCTTTCCCGTCCGGGGACAGGAAGTACTGCACCTTCTCGGGGATGAGTATCCATGCCCCCAGCTGGCGCAGGAAGTCGGTGGATATCTCGCTTACTGTAACCTCCCTGCCGAGATCCAATGTGAAATCAGCATCGATTCCTTCCCATCCTACCCAGTTCTCGACGAATGTGGTCCCGCCAAAAAGGCCGTCCGTGAGGGAATGCACGCTCAGCGGAAGATACTTCTTTCCAGGGAGGATGTCATAGTGCACCGAGGCTCCATAGGCCAGATTGTCCCTCACATCGTCAAGGTACCTGCGGAGATACAAGTCGCAGTACTCAGAAGGGTCATTGCGTCTTTCGTTGAGCATCTCGACTTTGAACTCCAGGGCTGCCTTTCTGAACTTCTCCAAATCAAAGCGGACTATTTCCCTGTCCATGTCGGGATCGGTCCTGGCAAGTTCAAGGGAGGAGTACATGAGCGGAAGACGGCTCCTTCTCACTCTTGCAAGACGCACCGGGTCATCCTGCACGAGAGACTCAGCCTCGTCGAAGAGGCGGTTATATCTTGTCAACAGAGTGGGACGCAGGATATTGCCCTTGTAGGATACCGGGGAATCGTAGATGAAAAGGTCCACGTCAGTTCCCACGGCTGCGCCTTCCATGAGCTTGACATAGTCGTAGATAGGCTTCGCTGCCTTGCCATAGTACCTTTCAAGGAACCTTCCCATAAGGTCCCTGAGCGGGGTGTCCGCATTCCACATGAGGTTGCTCACGAGGTAGGTCCTCAGTTCCGCGAAGTCCCCTCCCCGCACCGATGCAATCTGGCTGAAGTGCATCCTTACGCCGTGCTCCTTGAATATCTGCATATTGTCCCACAGGGTGGAGAAGTTGGGGAAGGGCGAAAGGTAATTGTCGAAATTGATGCCGTAGTCCCAGACAAAGATGTTGTCGCTTATCCTGGACCAGCCTTCCAGGGCCTTCATGAAGTTCTGCCCGGAAGGATTCTCCTTTAGCGATGTCTGACGACGGCAGTCTATGTCACAGAGCATAATGGACACATTCTCCCTTGGTTTTGTAACCTTGGGGGGCTGCATCGTAAAGAGGTAGGCAAGAGTCGATATGGTCTTGTCCGGGAACCTCTGCGCCACCTTGTTCACGAACCTTATGACAGGTCCGCTCGGGGCCCCTTCCTCATCAAGGATCTTCTGGCACTCGGGGCAGCGGCAATAAGTATCCGAGCCGTCATTCTGACTCACGCTTATCATGTTGAGACCTGGATTTGCCTTGAACAGTGAATCCAGCCTCCCGCAGACGATTTCCAGGACCTCCGGATTGCTCATGCACCACTGGCTTGCGCTACCGGGGTGACGCTTCCCGCCGAAGTAGGCATAGTACTCGGGATGCTCCTTCCCGTAGCGGGAGGCGGGAAGAAGGCGGTCGCAGGTGTGCACCCAGTATGACGAGACGAACTCCTCGGAAGGTTCCTCGAGGCGGTACCACCATTTGTACAGAGTATCCCGCAGCATGTAACTCTGGCTCTGGCGGTAGCTCATGGAGGGGTTGTCGATGATTTTCCCCTCGGGAAGCATCTTCTTTTCCCCTTCCGGGATATAGTACTCCCCTTCTCCCCAGTAATCCATGTCAAGATACCTCTGCAGGAATGAACATGCCCCGTACACGACGCCCTTGCCTTCACCTGTTATCCTCACCTCATTCTTCCTCACGTCTATGCAGTACCCGTCAGTGTCGACCCCATCCGCCACCCCCTCACAAAGCACCACAGTCCGAGGCGGTACAGGCAGGAACTTCTGCAGGATGGAAAGTGCCGTGGAAGTGTAGCGGGTCTTGCCGTCTTCCTTGTATGATGGAGCACGTGAAGGCTTTGCCGAAAGGGGCAAAGAACAAAGGCCAGTCACAACCGTCACCACGAAAAATGTGAAAACCGTACTGGCACCGAGTGTATGGAATGGGGATGAAGTCATAGCGCAAAGTGTTAAAGAAAAGCTTCCCCGAAGGGGAGCCATTTGCAAATTTACACAATTACGGAATAATAGTTCGGCACCGGTGTGAAAAGAACCAATGGCCTTTCACCTGCAATCGGAGCAGGGTCGCTTCTAGGCAAACCCCTCACGGCAGGGTCTTCCGACCTTTCTCCTATGGTCGAAATACAGTTCCTCCGTGGCGAGGGCCATCTTGGTAACAGAGAACGGCTTGCTCCCGTCAGGATAGATGTACCATGTGTCATCGAGGGTATTGAGGTCGATGCAGTCGCCCCACTTGCCTAGATAGTTGTACTCGATGTGGCAGGAGTACATGGCAGGGACAGGGATCTCCATATCAAAGCCCTCCCCGTCCCTCTCCTTCCCATGCACATGGAATCCTTCCATGTCATGCACGAGTGTCCCCTCTCCCAAGTCCCTGAACTTGATGGCATTGGGAAGGGTACGGACACTTACTTTGAGCTCCCCAGTGCTGTAGGTCCCTGCCTGTACCTCCGCTTTCACATTCGCCCTTTCCCACTCGTACCAGTCAGGTATGTGTGAGAATATGGTCTCCCCGTCCAGGGCACTGAGTTCCCCAAGCTCGGTAAGTTCCCAGCGATGGCCGCAGTGGCCGCACTTGAGGATGGAACCTTCGGAAGACATCCTGAACTCATGTCCGCAGTCGGGACACTGGTAGAGGACCTTGTCAAGGCCTTCTGCCCTGCCTTCGTAGGTCACAGTGAGTCCCCTTTGCTTCTGCCAGGCGTAGTCGTCATACCGGAAGGCCTCCAAAATGCGGTCATTTATCTCAGTGACAGTCTTTTCCTTAGTATCCTCCGCAGTGAAAAGAAGGGTCATCTCAGCCTCGGTTGGCCTTATTCCCCTCTCGTGAAGGTTCCAGAACGGGGATGTGACATGGTGACCATGGCAGATAAGGGACACAACGGGAACACCAAGGAGTTTGCAGAGCTTGCCCAGGGACTCCGGGAGAACGGCAGTAGTACCGCAAAGGGAATAGCGAGCCTCGGGATAGATTACAGCGATATCATTGTTTTCCACGGTCCGCTTCAGCTGGCGGATTAGCCTCACATCGGATGTGAACTTCCTCTTGCAGATGCACCCGACTCTCTACAGCAGCCACTTCCTGCCTATGAACCCGTCAATCGCCACCACATAGTTCGCCCTGTAGGGGAAGATGGCCTTTGTCGCCACCTTGAAATACAGGAAGGAATTGTGATTGCAAAGAAGCACGCAGGGGGGCTTTATCCCCTCCATCCCGATTTTCCGGATCTTGGCCTTGTGGCTGATGACGGAAGGAAGGCTGAGGGCGAGAGTCAGGGGCCAAAGATACCAGCGGGTGCGAATCGGCGGCCTGGACATATCGAAGCGTTTGAACTTGCTGTTCATAGGGTAATGGGTTAAAATATCGACTTTGTCAAATTTAAATGAAAATAATCCAAAATGACAATTATTATTGCCAAAAGTCGCTTTTTTATTCCTCTGCACCCTCCGTCCGGCTCTTTTCATTTTCTTTGACTTGTCCATCCTCCACCTTACCCGGTTCTTTGCGCCCTTAAATGGTATATGCATTTTCATTTGCTTCTACCTGCATGATTTACTATTTTTACCTAAGTTTTATGCCCCTGCCTTGGCGAAGGCCATAACTTGCAATTAAATTTTTAGACATACCCTATATCATGAGAAAGCCGCTTTCACTTCATGCGCTATGTAGCGCTACGCTCATTCTTATTTTGTGCATCTCAATTAACGGCTGCTCCTCCACCAAATACGAGGAAGGCTCCCCGGAGGCTGCCGCAGCGGCCCTCACCCAGAGGCTCATCCCCCATAAAGCCTCCATGTTCCTTTTCAAGAGCATCCCTCCCACCCCCGACGGGCAGGATGTCTTCCGCATCGAGGCCCTGGGAAACAAAATCCTCATAAGCGGCAATTCCTCCAACTCCATGGCCAAGGGCCTGGGGCATTACCTGAAGTACTGCTGCTACGCTACCGTGGGCTGGTTTGTCTATGATGAAATCAATCTACCCAGGCAGCTTCCGCTTCCGGAGGAACCCATTGAAGTGCACTCACGGGTAAAGGAGCGCTTCTTCCTCAATTACTGCACCTTCGGCTACACGATGCCTTGGTGGCACTGGGAGGAATGGGAGCACTTCATCGACTGGATGGCAGTGAACGGGATCAATCTTCCCCTGGCCATCACCGGCCAGGAGAGCATCTGGTACGAGGTCTGGACCTCACTGGGACTTGACGGGGACAGGGTGAGGGAGTATTTCACTGGCCCTGCGCATCTGCCCTGGCACAGGATGCTGAACATAGACAGGTGGGGAGGCCCACTCCCCCAGAGCTGGCTGAAGGGACAGGCGGACCTGCAGAAGAAGATAGTCGCCCGGGAAAGGGAACTGGGCATGAAGCCGGTCCTCCCCGCTTTCTCGGGTCATGTGCCGGATTTCCTGTCCGAGGTGTATCCCGATGCCAAGATAACCAAGATGGGTTCCTGGTGCGGCTTCCCCGAGGAGGACGTACCGTCATTCCTGGACCCCATGGACCCTCTTTTCACCAAGATCCAGGGCATGTTCCTGGATGCCGAAATAAACCGCTACGGGACTGACCATATATACGGGATTGACCTATTCAACGAGATGACCCCGCCAAGCGACTCCCCAGAGTATCTCGGAAGGGTCAGCCGGCAGGTCTACGAGTCCCTCCATGAAGCGGACAGCGAGGGGGTCTGGCTCCAGATGACATGGCTCTTCTGGAATGAGAGGAACTTCTGGACAAATGAGCGGGTGGAACCTTTCATAACGTCCTATCCCAAAGAAAAATCCCTCCTACTTGACTATTACTGCGAAAGGCAGGAAGTATGGCAGAGGACCGAGCGGTACTTCGGTGTGCCGTACATCTGGTGCTACCTGGGGAACTTCGGCGGGAACACCTACCTGGACGGGAATCTCGCCGAGATAAACTCCCGCCTGGAGAACACCTTCGAGAACGGAGGAGACAACTTCAGGGGCATAGGCTCCACCCTCGAAGGGTTCGACTGCAACCCCTTCGTCTACCAGTACGTGTTCGAGAAAGCCTGGGACAACCCCACCCACAAGGACCTTGACAAGTACAGCGCCCTCCTTTCCCGCTGCCGTACCGGCGTGGACAGTCCCAAGGCCGAGGAGGCCTGGGACCGCCTGATAGATGACATCTACGTCGACCGCTCCGTCCCGGGGCACAGCCCGGCTCACAACCTGCGTCCCTCCTTCGGTCGCTCCTCGTCATATCACTCCTCCGTGAAGTACTCCTACAAGAATTCCGAACTCAAGGAAATAATCTCCCTCCTCCTTGAAAGCGAGGGCAAGGGGTCCGCGTACGAGTTCGACCTCGTGAACCTGACGAGGCAGTATCTTTCCAATCTTTTCGAGGAGGAGTTCGCCATCTACAAGGAGGCCTACACCGACGGGGACTGGAAGAAGATGGAAGAGCAGAGGGAAAAGATGGAGGACATCTTCACTTCCCTTGAGAAGATTCTTTCCACACAGGGGTATTTCCTGGTCGGGAAATGGATTTCAGACGCAAGGGGCTGGGGCGTTGACAAAGCCGAGAAGGATTTCTTCGAGAGGAATGCCAGGAACCTGCTGACCACCTGGGGCGACAGGGGCAACCTTCTGACCGACTACGCCGACAGGACCTGGTCCGGCCTGCTGTCCTCCTACTACAAGGGCAGGTGGGACATGTTCTTCGATGCAGTCCAGAGCGCCATCTCCGCCCACGGGGAGTTCAACTCCCAGGACGAAGCCGAGCTGAAGGAAAGGACACTCGACTTCGAGAAGAACTGGTGGGAAAACATGGTCGGGCAGTATCCTTCGGCCCCTTCCGGGAACAGCGTCAAAGCGGTCCGTGAAGTGCTGGAGTCCCTCGATTAGACATTCCGGGATCTCTGCACTGCACTAATAGGAGAGAAAAAGCAGGAATAATTATGGTTTATTTCATAAACTAGTTTACCTTTGCAACACCCTTCCTGCGCTTCGCAGGCGGAGGGTGCCTGGGCACAGTCACAACAAGACAGACAATGAAAAAGAAAACAAGAACCGGAATCGTACTATGGAGCATCTTCGGACTCTTCCTTCTCTTTACGGGCCTCTTCTTTTGGGGAGGCTACAGGATGTTCGGGGAAGAGATGAAGGCAATAAGGAGCCTCAGGGAGATCCGTCCCGGAGTTTACACATTCACTTTCGAGGGAGACTACGGGTTTGACGCATTCCTCTCCCAGGGCGGGGCGAAGACCGACGCTCAGATGGCCCTGTACATAGCATCCTTCCTCTCACACGGTTACATCAAGGCTCCCGCCCCGGACATCACCGTCGAAGGCTGTTCCAGCCTTGGCACAGGGGACCTTTTCCTCAGGAACTTCGATTTCAGCTACCCAGGTAATTATGTGATTATTAAGGCAATCCCCCAAAACGGCTACAAATCCATCTCCACCGGGAACTTCGCTTTCATGGGAGGAGGCAGGGACTGGCATCCGGTAAGCGGAATGAAGGACACCTTCATGGCACTCGCCACCCTGTACGTCCCCCTTGACGGGATGAACGAGAAAGGTCTCTGTGTCGCAGACCTCATATCCATTGACGGACAGACCTCAGTCCCGGACACCCCGAAAGGGGACCTGACCATAGTGGCCGCCATAAGGCTTCTCCTGGACAAGGCCGCAGACGTGGACGAGGCCGAGGAACTCCTTGGCAAGTACGACGTCTTCCCTTCCATCGGCTCTGCCCATCACCTCGCCCTCTCGGATGCAAAGGGGAAGAGTGCCGTCTTCGAGTGGAAGGACGGCATCCTCATAAGGACAGACACCCCGGCCCTCACCAACCATGAGATCTCGGGGGAAGGAGGGGATGACCCCAGGATCGCCGAATCCATCTCCCGCCTCGGGAAACTTCTCTGTGCCGGCTCCGCCACGACCGCCGGAGAAGGTTTCAAAATCCTCGAGCAGGTCCACTATGACCCGGATACCCGTTGGTCCATCGTCTACGACAAGAAAAATCTCACGGGTACCTGGTGTTTCCCTCCCGACTGGGAGAATAAGGTCGAGGTGACTCTCCCTTAAGGGTACCCCTCCCTCCATGTAGGTATAATTATTGCAAAGTGCGCAGGAAGCGATACTCATTTGTACAGCCATGACACGATGCCCTTTTAAAACCATCCCCGCCCTTGCCCTGGGGCTTTGCCTGTCCCTTCTCACATCAGTGGGGACTGCAGCCCAGACGCAGGGGGGCAAAGCCAGGAACACCCCTACCCTCCCTCCACAGGGTCCTCCGCCACAGGAGCGCACGATAACGGGTGCAGGGAATTTCGGGTCGCCAAAGGAGAAGGCCCTGGCCCTGGCCAAGGAGTTCTCCCTGGACAAGACAAGGACCTCCCTCTTCGTGGACCTGTATGTCAAGTACGAGGAAGAGCTCCTGCCCCGGATGGAAAATGACGGGAAAGCCCCCGCCGAGGGAATGAGAGGCGCTCCCGACAAAATCAAGAGGAAAGACACCCTCAGCGATAGCGAAGCGGAAAAGATGATAAGGGACATGTTCAGTGAGCAGCGCCGAAGAGTGGACGTCCAGGAAAAGTACTATCCCCTTTTCAGGAAGTATCTCTCCCCTGTCCAGATGATGAGAATCTACTCCTCCCCCGCTCCCGGGGGCGGTCCGCATGATGGGGCCCCTCCAACAGGTGCGCCCCCCACTCCTTCAGGCCCGAGAAGATAGAGGCGCTTCCCACCACCACGCGCACATTCCTACCACCCCTGAAGGTCCCCCCGGAGTCATTCCGGGGCCTTTCAAATATCACAACTTTACAGAAAACCCCGCTGTCCTCTGGAAGGAGACGCCAGAAAAGTATTCCGCAGCCCTCGGAGGGGACCGTCACCCATAATGCCAATCACAACGATGGATTGGATTATCCTCCTTCTTGCCGGATGCTGCGAATGCGGCTTCACTTTCTGCCTCGGCAAGGCAAAGACCTGCCCTCCCGGGCTTGAACAAACACTTTGGTACGTCGGATTCGGAGCTGTGTCCCTCCTGAGCATGGCCCTTCTCGCCAAGGCCACCAAGACCATTCCCGTGGGAACGGCCTACCCGGTATGGACCGGGATCGGGGCTGTCGGGACGGTACTGGTGGGAACACTCGTTTTCGGGGAGCCCGCAGGCTTCTGGAGACTGTTTTTCATCTTCACCCTGATTGCCTCCATTATCGGCCTCAAGGTTCTGTAGGGCCATCTTCCCGCCAAAAAGGAGGCGGGGAAAGTATCATAAGTGCAGATTTCTTGCTAACTTGGACACCTGAAAGGGGACACCACTTCCCTTCCCCAAAGAGGTTTTCAGCATATTTTCCTAAGACACAGCCACATTATGACACGACCGGACAATAACCATCCACAACCCAAGGGCGCCTCTCCCTTCCTTTATCTAGCCGTTTGCATCATTGCTCTTTCGGCACTCTCCTTCGCCATTCCCTGCGCGGGACAGGAGGTGCAGGCCTCAGGTTCAACCGTCTCCGCTCCCGCCCCTTCCCTCCAGCAGGAGAAAGTATTCAAGAAATCGGGGACCCTCATAAAGATGAATGACCGTAAACTCTCCAAGGAAGAGACCTACGCCCTTCTCAACGAGTACGGCGGCTACCTGTACGAGGACACATGGAACAAGGGAAAGAGCCTTCGCACCGCCGGCATAATCACAACCAGCGCCGGTGGGACCCTGATGCTGGCGGGACTTGGCTATACCCTCATATACGGGGTTGCCGGGGTGTTCGGCATTTCGATAGCGGCAATCGGAGGACAGGAAGCTGCCCAAGGTGTCGCGGACAATTTTTCCCCCCACATTGCAGGCGGGATGACCGCCGCTGTCATCGGTACGGCCGCACTCGGGACCGGGGTGGCACTTCTGATTGTAGGTAACTCCAGGATGAGGCACATCGTAAAGGACATGAATGCAGCCGGGGCCCCGAGGGAAATAGCTCTTGGGATTGGAGCCACCAAAAGCGGAGGGTTCGGACTGACGGTGGATTTCTGAGGCTCTTCCGGATCACACTCCACCCTCCCCTCTTATCATGACAAAGATGGACAGCGACAGGCAGAGAGTCACATACACCGGGACGAACTACGAGGATATAAAGCGTCTATGCGGGGACAAGGTACTTGCGCCTTATTTCTGCATGGGATTCTCGATGCTGTCGGTGGATACCGGGGAAGGCTTCGTGACGGTGAACGAGGGTGAGAGCGTCGTGAGGGAGAAAGACGGGACGCTCAGAGTAGAGAAATAAGTCCATCCGCCATATCCACCGCCCCCCTCTTCGCAAAAAAACAATGGATGGCAAAGAATCCTTTGTCACCCAGTTATTTACTATCTGTAACCGTCCTTTATAGATACCTTACCTTCTCCCAGTCCTCATCCTCCAGTTGCTTGGGAGGCTTGGGGGTGAGGGGATATCCTACAGCTACGGCGCATAGCACTCTCTGTTCCTCATCAAGGGAGAACAGCTTTCTTAGAAAGTCGTCACAGAGGATGGTCCCTCCAGTTTGGGGATCGACCTTCCCCCTGCCCCTGAACTGCACCCAGCAGGCCCCAAGTCCCAAGTCCTGTGCCTGGTACAGGATGCTTGCCGCCGCAACCGAGCAGTCCTCCACCCAGCAGTCATTGCGGGAAGGCGTGCCCACCACGGCTATGACGCAGGGAGCCCCTTCCAGGAAGGCGGCACCGCCTTCCTTGGCCCCCGAGAGTGCATCTATTATCTCCCTGTCCCGGGTGACTATGAAGTTCCAGTCACGGCGATTCTTGGAAGAGGGACCCAGAAGAGCGGCCCTCAGGAGGGCCCTCACTTCCTCCTCGGTGGGGGACTCGGGCGAAAAGCGTCTTATGGAGCGCCTGGCGGCACAAAGGTCTTGGAAATCCATATCGAAGAGGTGGCTTAAGGTTTATGAAGTCCTGAAGACAGCGGTCTGGGCGGCCTTGGCGGCAGCCGCCTGCGCGAAGTCAGCCTCGGAGGATGCGTAAAGAATGCCCCTCGAGGAGTTTATGAGAAGTCCTCCCTTGGAATTCTTCCCGCACCTGATGACATCCTCTGCGCTTCCTCCCTGGGCCCCGACCCCCGGGACCAGCAGGAAGTTGTCCGGGCAGTATTCCCTTATGGCGGCAAGCTCGGAAGCCTGCGTGGCACCCACCACGAACATCATGTTCTCCGGTGTGGAGTTGGCCATCATGGTCTCTATGACGGTGCGGTAGAGGGTCTTTCCCGAGGATGTGAGGAACTGGAAATCACAGGAAGAGGGATTGGAGGAGAGGGCAACCACTATGGCGAACCTCCCCTCATACTGGAGGAAAGGTTCAACGGTGTCCATTCCCATGTACGGGGAAAGGGTCACCGCATCGAAGTCCATGGTCTCGAAGAAGGTCTTCGCATACATCTTGGCTGTGTTTCCGATATCCCCCCTCTTGGCATCCGCGATAATGAACATCGAGGGATGCTTCTCCCTTATGTATGCGACCGTCCCTTCCAGGGCCTTCATTCCCTCCGCCCCGAGGTACTCGTAGAAGGCCATGTTTGGTTTATAGGCCACTGCATAAGGAGCGGTGGCGTCGATGATCGCCTTGTTGAAGGATACGATGGCACGGGCACGCCCCGAGTAGAGCTTCCCGCCCATTGCCATATCCCCCCTCCTGCACTCGAACTTGATCTTCTCGGGCAGGCGTTCATAGTCCGTATCCAGGCCTACGCAAAGCATTGATCCTTTAAGCAGGATCTGCTGATAAAGGGCATCTGTAGTCATTTCAATCATTCATTTAAGGGGCCGAAAAGTTTCGGCCCCCGTAGGGTTCTTTTTGCAGTGTCAGCAGGCCTCGAGAGTCGAGAGCCTCTCTCTTGCATAGTCGAGAGTCATCCTGAAAGTCTTCTTCCCGCTGGAGGGAGCCTCGAAAAGGGCGTCGGAGAATATCTTCTCGCATATGTTGCGAAGTCCCCTGGCCCCGGTCCTGTTCTTCAAGGCGGTATCCACTATGAGGTCGAGCACGCCGTCCTCGATTTCCAGCTTCATCCCGTCCAGTTCGAAGAACTTGGTATACTGACGGATAAGGGAGTTACGGGGCTCGGTGAGGATCCTGAGGAGAGCCTCCTTGTCAAGGGAGTCCAGATGCACGATGACCGGAAGCCTTCCCACGATCTCGGGAATGAGGCCATAGGCACGGAGGTCCTGCGCTGAGACATAACTGAGCAGATTGTTCTTGTCCACCCTCTGCTTCTGGGTGGAACGGTAACCGATGACCTGGGTATTGAGCCTCTGGGCAATGGTCCTCTCGAGACCCTCGAAAGCACCTCCGCAGATAAAGAGGATATTCTGGGTGTTGACCTTGATGAACTCCTGCTCGGGGTGCTTGCGCCCTCCCTGGGGAGGGACGTTCACGTCACTTCCCTCAAGAAGCTTCAGAAGCGCCTGCTGTACTCCCTCGCCCGATACGTCCCGGGTGATGGAAGGGTTGTCGCCCTTACGGGCTATCTTGTCCAGCTCGTCTATGAAGACGATTCCTTTCTCGGCCTTCTTCACGTCATAGTCCGCAGCCTGCAGAAGCCTGGTGAGCAGGCTCTCGACATCCTCTCCGACATATCCCGCCTGGGTTAGCACCGTGGCATCCACAATGGCGAAGGGCACGTCCAGCATCTTGGCAATGGTCCTGGCCAATAGGGTCTTTCCAGTGCCGGTGGGACCTACGAGGAGGATATTGGATTTCTCGAGCTCCACGTACGAGGAGTCGGTCGAGGGGACCTCGTTGTTGCGAAGGCGCTTGTAGTGGTTGTACACCTGGACGCAGAGAACTTTCTTGGCCTCGTCCTGTCCTATGACATACTGGTCCAGGAACGCCTTCATGTCCGCAGGCTTGAGGGATGAAGGTTCCTTGACTTCCTGCTTGGGAAGGGACGAGCGTCCCGAGGAGTTCCTCGAGTATTTCGGGTCGGAAAGCCCCAGGCTCTCAAGATAGCCGTGGGCTACCTCGATGCACTCCGTGCAGATGGAACCGGTAAGGCCGTCGACGAGGAATGGGACTTCAGTCTCCCCCCTGCCGCAGAACATGCACCGCCTGGCGGGGTGGGACCCGCCGGAACTTTTCTTTGCCATCCGCTACTTGTTTTTCTTGCCCAGAACCTCGTCGATCATTCCGTACTGCAGAGCCTCCTGGGCTGTCATCCAGTAGTCCCTGTCAGCATCGGCGAAGACCTTGTCGTAAGGCTGGCCGGAGTGCTCGGAAATGATGTCATAGAGGGTCTTGCGGATCCTTTCTATCTCCTGGGCGGCGATAAGTATGTCAGAGGCCTGGCCCTGGGCCCCGCCAAGGGGCTGGTGAATGAGCACCCTGGAATGGGGAAGGGCTGAACGCTTGCCCTTTGTACCTGCGCAAAGAAGCACCGAACCCATCGAGGCAGCCATGCCGGTGCAGATGGTAGCGACGTCGCACTCAACTATCTGCATCGTGTCATAGATGGCAAGACCGGAGGACACCTGTCCACCGGGGGTGTTGAGGTACAGGGAGATGTCCGCGGAAGAGTCCGTCGATGCCAGGAAAAGGAGCTGGGCCATGATGATGTTGGACACATCGTCATCGATGGGGACGCCGAGGAAGATGATGCGGTCCATCATGAGGCGGCTGAATACATCCATGCTGGCCACATTGAGCTTGCGCTCCTCAATGATGGTGGGATTGATGTAGGAGTCGATGACCGACTGATAACGGTACAGTGTATTTGAGGAAATCCTCCTGTCCTTCACTGCGTATTTTTCAAACTCGTTCATAGTCTATGAATTGTGTTACAGTTATAGTAGTTGGTGCGTACCATTGGATAGCAATGTGCAGAGTGACGTCCTCCCCTTCTTTCGGGGAAACGGCACCCTGCAGGAAACGGGGGACCGCCTGGAGGGGCCCCTAAGGAGCTGACTTACTCAGAGACGGCGGGATCCTCCTCTTCCTTCTCCTCAGTCTTGGGAGCGAACTTGTCCGAGAACTGGTCGGGAGTAAGTTCCTCGGTCTGGATGGTCACATTGGAATGGATGAGGCCGAAGACCTTGTTGTCGGAGGCCATCCTCTCAATGAAACCCCTGTTCTCCTCATTCTTCAGGAATTGCTCGGCCTGCTCGGCAATGAATTCATGGGGAAGGCCGTAGGAGCTGAAATAGTCATCCATGTAAGCCTCGGCGGAAGCCTTGAGGTCATTCTCGGTGATGCCCTGACTGAACTGGTCGAGGATGCTGTTCTTGACTCTGTCCCACTTGATGTACTCGATCTCGCCGGCAATCATCTCGTCTGTCAATTCCTCCTTGTCAGATTCCTTGCGGTTTGTCTCTATGATGAGGCGGATCATGTCGGCATTGACCTTGACATCGGCCTTGTCCAGGAAGTACTTCCTGGCGTCAGTGGCGAAGACGCTGCTGGTCTGCCTGATGTAGGGTCCCTTGGCATAGGAGAGGACAGCTTCCTGCCACTGCTCCTCGCTAGTCACCTTGCCTTCACCGAAAATCTTGTCCCAGGTCTCCTGGCATGAAGTTGCGGGAACGAACGTGAGGACTTTCACGACACTGACAGTATAGAGGGGGTCTATACCCTCCAGTTCCTCTTTCTTGACATCGAGAATCGCAGCCCTGTCGGTCTCGTTCTCGAAGGCCTCGTTCACGTTAACCTCGAAAGAGTCCCCGGGATGGGCGCCAAGGAAATGGGAATGGGCCTCCCCTGCGACCTTGCTCACGAGAACGCGTACCTCCTCCAGGACATTCTCGCCCTGCTTGAGGTCAACCACCACGGTATCGTTTTCACCGGCCTCGTCCGCATTCTCCTCGCCTCCCCATGAAGTGAGGATGGACTCCTCGGCCACCTTGACGTTTTCTGGCGAAGGTATGATTGAGTACTCAGTGAGGACATCGTCCTTGCTCACCTCGAAGGGGTTCATTTCGACGATGGCTATATTGTACTTGAAGGTGAAAGTGTTGCCCTGTTTGTACTCATTGCGGGGGGAGTCGGATGTGAGGAAGAGGGTTCCCAGGAGATCGTACTTGGCTCCTTCGCCTTCCAAGAACTCTCTGATTGCCTGGTTATGGACATCATCCACGGCCTTGGCCAAAGTGCTCTCCCCATAGATACGGTTGATGAGGGAGCGGGGAGCCTTGCCCTTGCGGAATCCATTTATGACAGCCGTCCTCTGATATTGGATGAGATTGCCCTCGACTGCGGCCTGATAGTCTTCGGGAGCGATTTCGACAATCACCTCAAGAACCTGATTGCCGAGATTGTTGGTACTTACGTTCATTATTCGTTATGATTTTATTTTCTCATTCGTTATCGCTTCGCCCGGGGAATGGAAAAGGGGAAGCGGGACTTTATCCATAGCAAAAGCTATGCTAAGACAAAAGTTTGCAAAATTATCAAAAAAGATTGGATTTTTTCCTCCCCCAGTAACCCAAAGGAAGTCATTTCGTGTCAAATTGACATATTTCCCCTCTGCGGGGCTACTTTTTGTCGGGATCCTTCACAAGCTTGGGATAGGCGATGCGGGAATGGTTTGCCTTGCTGATCTGCTCCTTGAGGTACTCTTTCAGTATGCTGAGTTCCCTGAAGGAAATGTCCGCCCCGTCAAGCTGTCCCTCCCTGGTCTTGGTCGCCACTATCCCCTCGACCATGTTGCTTATGGTCTCGGGGCTGGTGTCCCTGAGCGAGCGCGATGCGGCCTCCACCGAGTCGCAGATCATCAGCAGGATCTGTTCCTTCGTCGTCGGGGCAGGACCCGGGTAGGAGAAGAGAGTGTCCGCATCCTCCTTCTTGCCACCCGCATTCATGTACATATTATAGTAGTATCCCGTATGGGTGGTCCCGTGATGGGTGCTTATGAAGGCCTTGATGATGGGGGGCAGATGATGCCGGTCAGCGAGGGTGAGCCCGTCGGAGACATGGCGGATGATGAGCTGTGCGCTCTGGGCGCTGGTGAGGGCGGAATGGTAAGACTTATCCACCTCAGTCACCTGGTTCTCGGTGAAGCACATCGGGTTCTCCATCTTGCCTATGTCATGGTACATGGCTCCCGCTTTCACAAGGAGCACGTTGCAGCCCAGTTCCCTTGCCGCTCCCTCGGCCAGGGAACAGACCTGGAGGGTGTGCTGGAAAGTGCCCGGGGCCTTGCGGGAGAGTTCCAGCAGAAGAGGGTTGCTAGTTTCCGCAAGCTCCCTGAGCCTGTTCTTGGAGACAAGGGAGAACATCCTCTCGAAGAGGTAGACCATCGGGTAGAGAAGCACGGTCATCATGGAACCGGCGAAGAGGAACACCACCGGGCTGAAGTCCGAGAATCCCTTGACATCGTGGATGAGGCGGAAGGATGCAAATACGAGAACCTGGACCGCGAAAAGGATGATGGCAGCTATGAACTGCTTCCATCCCCTCGAGAAAAAATCATGCGTGTACATCATCGTGACCCCGCCGGCCAGGTATATCACATAGAGGTCTGTCCCATTGTGGCAGAATATCATCAGCGGGAGCATCGCTATCATGTACACGGGGAGGATAACGCTTTTGCGGAAGAATGCCAGGAGGTAGATGGCGAGAATCGGGAAAGGCACCAGGAACAGGGTGTAGGGCCCTACCCTGTCAAAGCCCAGGGCCATGGCGGCTCCCATCGCAACGACAAGGCAAAGGTACGTGAGGCGGTTCAGTTCACTGAAGATGCCGCCATTGGTGAAGAGCACCGTCATGAAGAATATCATGACCAGGAACAGGGAGAGCATGGCATTTCCCAGCCACAGCAGGAACCTGGGTCCCGTATAACCGAGGGTCGTCTCGTACTCGGACTTGTAGGAATCGAGGATCTGGAGAATCTCCGCAGTGACGATTTCCCCATTGTGGACTATGGTCTGCCCGGCCCTCACGAACCCGGAGGTCGGGGATATGTCATCGGCCAGGCGGGCGCTGACCATCTCGGAAGTCTGCTGGTCGTAGGTAAGGTTCGGGGTTATGAGGTCCATGACACCTATCACCGCGAGAAGGGAATCGGGATTCGGGGAATCATTGAACTTCTGGACGAACTCACCTCTGAGGGCGGTCCTTGCGGTGGAGACGGTGTACACGTCCGAAACCGGGTGCTTCGTGGCCCTCTTGCCCCTCTGGATGAAGATGACCTCCTTCTCTGCATTCACGTCCCCGTCGGCGATCACTCCCCTGTCGTAAATGGACTTGAGCTTGGTAAGTAGCGCAAGGCGCATTTCCTGGGACAGGGAATTCTTCGCCCCCATGGCCTTCTGGGCATCGATGCCCACATCCTCCGAGTACTTGAAATAACGGATGTTGCTCGCCCCGGCGTTCTCCCTCTCGCTGGCAATCTGCTCCTCGGTCTTCTTTATCGGGAAGTCGAACTGGGCCACGAGCGTCTCGTATGTCCAGGCGGAGCCTTTCTTGTATTCATAATTGAACCTCCCGGTACGGGGGAATATGAGCATCAGGAAAAGGAAGAGCACTCCCAGGATCATGTATACCTTGGAGTCCTTGGGGATGATGTATCTTGGGGATGATGACATGGTCTAAACAGGGAAAAAGGAACCATCTAAAAGCGTATGGGAGAATAACCAGATGATTTCCAAATGATTATTCTCCCCTGTAAAAGTCCGCGCCACCTAGGCGTCAATGTTGGCGTAGTGGGCGTTTTCCTCAATGAACTGCTTCCTCGGGGGTACGTCGTCTCCCATGAGCATGGAGAATGTCCTCTCGGCCTCGGCAGCATTGTCTATGGTAATCTGGCGAAGCAGGCGCCTTTGGGGGTTCATGGTGGTGTCCCACAGCTGCTGGTCGCTCATTTCACCAAGACCCTTGTACCTCTGGACCGTGACTCCCTTGTCGGAGCCCTTGCCGAGTTTCATTGTGGCCTCGGCCCTCTGGGCATCCGTCCAGCAGTAGATCTCCTCCTTGCCCTTCTTCACGAGGTAAAGCGGAGGGGTTGCCAGATACACGTAACCGTTCTTTATGAGGTCGAACATGTAGCGGAAGAAGAATGTGAGGATGAGGGTGGCGATGTGGCTTCCGTCGACATCGGCATCGGTCATGATGATGACTTTGTGATAACGCAGGCGGCTGAGGTCCATTCTCTTTTCACCGGTCTCGTCCTCCTTGGCGACGGACACTCCCAGGGCGGTATAGATATTCCTGATTTCCTCGGAATCGAAGGCCCTTTCGGCAGCCGCCTTCTCAACGTTCAGGATCTTTCCCCTCAGGGGAAGGATGGCCTGGATGCGACGGTCCCTGCCCTGCTTGGCGGTTCCGCCTGCGGAGTCTCCCTCGACGAGGAACAGTTCGCATACGGCGGGGTCCTTCTCGGAGCAGTCCGCGAGCTTGCCGGGCATTCCGGCTCCCGTCATGACGGTCTTCCTCTGGACCATCTCGCGGGCCTTGCGGGCAGCCTGGCGGGCGGTTGCCGCGAGGATGACTTTCTCTATTATGGTCTTGGCCAGCTTCGGGTTCTCCTCAAGGTAGGCGTCCATGGCACCGGCAGTGGCCTGGGAGACCGCGGATGTGGCCTCGGGGTTGCCGAGTTTGGTCTTGGTCTGTCCCTCGAACTGGGGTTCCGCGACCTTGACGGAGATGACGGCGGTCAGGCCTTCCCTGAAATCCTCGGGGGCCAGTTCCACCTTGGCCTTGGCGAGCATGCCGTTCTTGTCAGCATAGTTCCTGAGGCTCCTCGAAAGGCCCATCTTGAACCCCTGCAGGTGGGTTCCGCCCTCGATGGTGTGGATATTATTGACGTAGGAATAGATCTTCTCGCTGTAGCCGTTATTGTACTGGAGGGCTATGTCGATGGGAATCACCTTGTCGGAGGTGACGCACACGGGATCGGGTATCAGTTCCTGGGCCCCGGCATCAAGGTACTGGATGAACTCCTTGAGTCCTTCCTGTGAGTAGAACACCTCGCTGCGGAAGACCTCGCGCCCGGTGGCCACGGAGTCGCCATTGGCATCCTTGACAAACTCCCCGACGAGGGAACGCTTGTCGGTCAGGGCGATGCGGATGCCCTTATTCAGGTAAGAGAGCTCCCTGAGGCGTGCGGCCAGGGTATCGTACTTGTAGATAATGGTCTGGGTGAAAATAGTGGGGTCGGGATGGAAGGTAATGATGGAGCCGGTATCCTCACACTCGCCCACTACCTCAACCTGGGTCATGGGCTTGCCCTTGGAATACCTCTGCTTGTAGATCTTCCCTTCACGGTGGATCTCGGCGACCAGCAGGTCGGAGAGTGCGTTTACGCAGGACACGCCCACACCGTGCAGACCTCCCGAGACCTTGTATGAATCCTTGTTGAACTTACCTCCGGCATGGAGGACCGTCAGGACCACCTCGAGGGCGGAGCGATGCTCCTTGGGGTGCATGTCGGTAGGGATGCCTCGACCGTTGTCCTTCACGGTAATCGAATTGTCCTCATTGATCGTCACATCGATGTCGGTACAGAATCCGGCCATGGCCTCGTCTATGGAATTGTCCACCACTTCATATACAAGATGATGGAGTCCCCTCTCACCGATGTCACCGATGTACATCGAAGGACGTTTCCGAACTGCCTCGAGGCCTTCGAGGACCTGGATGCTACTGGCGGAATACTGTTCCTCCGCCATTTTCATTTCTTCGTCTATCATTTTATCGTTAAATATTCATATTTATGGAATCTCTTCACAAGGAGGATTTTCGAAGAAGATTCCGTCCCGGGATTTCCCCGTAGGGGAAAGGCCGCCAAAAAAACATGCAAATTTATGAAAATGTCGGCTATTATCCAAACTTGGAAAGGGGTAAAAACAAACAAATCGGGGAAGATACCCTGCGGCACCTTCCCCGGTCACTTGTTTTCCGAATTGTGCAAGCCCTAGAACATCAGGACGACCCCGCCTAGGATGCTGAGCCCGGGTTCCTCCTGGAGCGGATGCCTCTGGACGGTCTGGCCCATGATGGACAGAAGGTTCCCCGCCTGGGCCCAGAGGGCAAAGTTGCGGGTCATCGCGAACTCGGCCTGGAGCCCGAGGTCCACGAACCCGGGGATCCTTACGTCGGTAGTCCCGATGTAACCCCTCCTGGTGACGGCGCCATCGGCTACGACCCCTGCGATGAGACGGTCATTCCAGTTGTACCTTACACGGATTTCCCCGCTTGCCAAGGCGGGCTCGAACACTTCCATCTGATTCCTGTAGAGGTTCGTCCTGTTCAGGAGCAAAGAAGCATCGAAGAGGACCGGCTTGGCGTTCCAGCTGAGCTGGGCCTTCCCGTAAACCATACTGTAGTTCCTGTAGGCCACCCCGGGAGTCATCGTGGGGGCCACCGCATCGAGAAGCCCGTTCACTATGAAGGCCACACCACCCTGGGCCTTGAAATGCAGGAAGGAGGCGACATTGCCCTCTGCGCCGACACTTATGTCAGCCCTGCAAAGGGAATTGGAAAGGACGGGGTTCTGCCCACGGCCCATTTCCAGGTTGAAGAAATGCCAGTTCTCCTTGATGTCGGAGTAGGAGTTGAGGTAGGAGCCGCCGCAAGCCTTGGCATAGAGTTCAAGGGCGCCGGGGACTGCCATGTAGCTTACCCTGACGTCGGGGAAGATGAACTGCGCATCCCCGTTAGCGTTCAGCTCGAAGCCATCGTAGGTGGCCTTGTTGCTGAAAACATGGGCAAGGCGCACACCTGCGGAGAGGGCGAAATTGCCTCTCTGGAAAGCGTACTTGGGGGTGACGCTCAGGTTCATGGCAAAAGCGTCCAGCGAGTTGTTGTACTCATTGTAGTAGTCCACCTGGGCGTCCACGTCCACGAGAATGGAGTTGTAGGCGTCATACACGCTTCCGTAAGTCCCGTGAAGGGAGGTATTCACATAGGTCAGATTGACCCCTGCGGAGGAGTCCGACCCGAGGTTGGCATGGATATCGGTGGAATGCTTGAAATGGTTGGAATGTCCCTTGTTGGAACCGACATGGGCGTTCACCACTGCCGCATTCAGCATGGAATTGATATAGAAACTCCGGGAGTAGAGCCCCCAGTATCCGGCGTCGAACGTCATTGCAGTGCTGTTCCAGTCGTAGGCCCCGGACACACCGAGGCGGTTGACCATGTCAACGCCGCTGTAATTCGACCCTTTCACGGCACGGAGCATTTCGTAGGAATCGAGGGTCTCGGACTGGACGTCCCGGTATTTTCCGAGGAACATATTGTGGGACCCGAAGATATTGAGCTGCAGCGGGGTCCCGGTGGAAGGCGATATCACGAAATCCGTCGTTGTCCTGAGCGCAGCCCCTGCCCCGGCCTTGACATAGGCCTTGCGGCCTTTGTAAGCGGAAGGCGAGGGCTTGAGGTCCATCAGGTAAGGCTTGAAATCCCCGGCCCCGGCATACTGCCTCTCGAAGACGGAGTAATCGAAATCCAAATCAAAACGCAGCAGGGAATCCGGTACGGCCATTTCCAGCGTGGGCTTGTGGACCTCCTGGAGACGTCCCTGGTACTCGTTGGTGACCTCCACAGTGGGGTTCAGGTCCTGGGCCCTCACACAGAGGATGGTCCCGCCCAGGAGGGCTCCCGTCAGAAGGATATATCTTGAAACTTTCATATTCAGGTTGGATTGTGGATTTTACTGGTTGGAGGGGGCCTTTGTCATTTCCTCGAGACGGCTCAGTCTCATCTTCACGTTCTGGACGGTGTCATCTTCGGAGGAGATGGGTTCATACCCGTCGAGCACGCTCTCGAATGTGGCCTTGGCCTGCTCGTAGTCCTCCCTCTCGACGAAGGTGTCGCCAAGGATGATGAAGGCCTTCGCCAGGTAGTAAATCTGGGAGGTGCCGCTTTCCGCGAAACTGTAGACCTGGTCCTCCACGCTCTTGAACTCACCCTTGTCGTAGCTGTCCTGGATGAGGAGGATGACGCTCTGCGCCCCTTCGGGAGTGTTGGTCTCGCGGGAGAGTTTGCGAAGGATGGTCATCGCGCTGCCCCGGTCAGAGGTGGCGAGGTAGGAGCGGGCCTTCAGGAACTCTGCCTCCCTTTTGGCATCTGAGGGGATCGAGGTGTCGAGAAGGACCTTGTCGGCGGCGCTCACGGCCTCGGCGTACTTCTTGGCCCCGAAAGCGGACCGCATCATGCCGACGATGGCGGCCGATGCATTCGCGGGAATCTTGGCGATCCTGGACAGGGTGGAGTAACCCGTGTATGCATCATCGAATTTCTCCATGGAATAGGTGAGGGTGGCATACTGGAGGGCGGACACCTCAGCGAAGGAGCTCTCCCCTCCCTCTTCCATCACTTTCCTGTAGTAGTCGCAGGCCTGGTCCTTCTTGTCCAGGTTCCTGTAGCAGTCTGCGAGGTAGAACTCAGCCTGGGACTTGTTGTTCCCGGAAGGATAGTCCTGCAGATAGGCGAGAAGGGAGGTGATGGCCTTGGAATAGTTCCCGGCAAGGTAGTTCTGCTCTGCTGCGGAGAACGTCGAATTCTCCCGCCCTGCGGGATCCCCGGCTCCCTTGTTGCCGATTGACTGGAGGTACTCGTAGTATTTGTCGGGCTGCTTCTTGGCCTGGTAGAGGCTCTCTATCGCGAGGAGGGCATCGTCCGCATACTGGCTCGAAGGCATGGATTTCACCACCCTCTTGTAATAGTCCAGGGCCTCGTCATACTTCTTGTTGTTCCTGGAAATGAGCCCAAGGCCCATGAGGCCCTTGGCGACGGACGAGGAGTCAGCGGAGGAGGCCAGGAGCTTGCGGTACGAGGTGGCGGCCTTGTCGGACTGCTTGTTGTCGAGGTATGTCTGGCCCAGTTCGTAGAGGGCGTCACTGTAATACGGGACCGTCGGGGATGCGTTGTTGACATTGGAGAGGATGTCTATCTTCTTGTTTATGAAAGATGTCCTCTCCTTGCGCGCCTTGGCGGTCTTGGTCCCTGCGTTCTCTGCGAGAAGACCGTAGGAGACCCCGCTTCGGTAGTAGGGGTACATGTCGTCAAGGGCGGGATATTCCTTTATGACCTTGCCGTACTCATCCACGGCTGCGGTGTAGTCCTTGGAAATGAACTTGGCGTCGGCGGCCCTTGTCATGGCGTCGCGCCTGTAGGGGGCGGCACTGTTGGAGGCGTAGCGCACAAACCACTTGTAGGCAGGGTCCCATGCCCCTTCCTGGAAATAGCAGTAGGCGATGTTGTAAGGGAGCATCTCCCCTTCAGGCCTCCCGTCCATGCCGGACTGGTTGTACAGGTCGGTGAACACCTCCTTGGCCTGGGTGAACTGCTCGTCATTGTAGTAGGCCTCCCCCAGCCAGTAGCGGTCCAGCTGGTAGAAGTCCGACATCTTGTCGGCGTAGAAGCCCGCCGCCCTGAGGTTGTCTATTGCTGCCCTCCATGAAGAGTTGCGGATGAGCTGGTTGGCCCTCAGGTAGTTGGCCTTCATGTAATTGCCTTTCATGTCATCATCCAGCTCGTCTATGTTGTCATAGGCTGCCACAGCCCCTGCGTAATCGTGGTTGTAGAGGGCGGCCAGGGCCATGTACGTATAGATGCTCTCACCCTTGGCCTTGTCGGCGTATTTGTCGAGGTACTGCTCGAAGACGGAACCGTCATTGTTCAGGTCGAAGGAAAGCTTCGCCCAGTTGAAGAATGCGTCCTCCTGGATGGCGGGATCGTAGGAAGCCGAGGCGGCGTCCTTGAAAGTGTCCATCGCGGCAACCTTGTTCTTGGTCTGGATGTAGGCGTAGGCCATATTGTAGTTGGCAAGCTGCCCAAGGGAGTCCGCTTTCTCGCCCATCTTCGTATAGTTGTCGATCGCTCCCTGCCAGTCCTTGATGGCGTACATCAGGGAACCTGCGTAGAAATAGTCTCCCCTTCCCTTCTCGGATTCTTCCTGGATGAGGTCGAAGTACTCCTTGGCGGAGTCCGCGTCACCCCTGACCAGGAATGACTCGGAAATCAGCCTGGCGAGATGTCCCTTCCTCTCCTCGGGGACTTTCTGGAGGATACCGGGACCGTAGCGGGCCACATACTCATAGTCCTTGTCCATGAAGTGGCACTCGGCTATGTAGTAGTTGGATATCTCCTCGAAACGGGGGTCCAGGACGCTCTGCTCGAACCAGGAGAGGGCCACGGGGAAATTGCGCCTTTCGTAGTTGATGTAGCCGGTGGCATACTGCGAGGGGGCGGTGTAATCGCTCATCGGCATGTTCATCACGTTGGCGAAGCCCCTGAGGGCGGAGTCATAGTTCTCCAGGCTGAAATTGCAGTAGGCCGTCTTGAAAGTGTACTCGGCCCTGTCCGAAGGCTCCAGGTCGCTGACCGAGAAGTTCTTGAACTGTGTGAGGGCCCTGTCGTAGGCCTGCTCGTCGAAGAGGTTCAGTCCGTAACGGTAACGGATCTGGGGCTCCAGGCCGGTGTGCTGTCCCCTCTCGATGAATGCCTCCAGCAATGTCTCGTAGCCGGGGGTCTTCATGTTGACGGCGCAAAGGACCGAGTAGCCCTGGGCGAGGGCGCTGAGGGTACGGTCAGTGTCGAAAGCCTCATCGTCCCTGATATTGTCGAAGATGAGCTTGGCCTCGGAGAACATCCCGTGGCGGAAGAGTTCGACTCCGTACTTGAAAGGGTCCCCCGCTGTGAGGGACTGTGCCCTGAGGATGCTTCCAGGGCCTGCAGGAAGCAGGAGCAGCATCCCGAGGAGTGCAATTAAGGTCTTGCGTACTTTCTTCATGTATGTATTTACTTTTTTCGCAGTATTGGCTGCCCTACGGGCAGATGGAATATAAAATCCAATTTACAAAAATACTCATTCTGAAGCTGGAAACCAAAAAAATCTTTTCCTGCTGCGAATTATCTTTTCGGAAAAGCGCGATGCACGGGGTCCTCGCCTCTCCCCCGCCATGCCCAAAGAAGTTGCAACAAGTATTGAAACCACATAATGAAGTAAATATTATCCCACGAAAGGAAATATCCTTTTCAGTGGCTCCCCGAACTGGGGTGGAGGAAATGGGCGTCTTTTGATTTTGGATAAGATGGACTATATTTGCAAGGTGGATGCCTCACTTCGGCATCACTGCAAAAAGATGGAAGAGGAAAACAAGAATATTCAAAGTTCCCCATCTTCCCCGAAGCCTGTCATCTCCTTTAGGGGAGCCGACATCCCAAGCGGGGAAAGCATTGTCATCTACGGCCTTGACATGGACGTGATGAAAGGGGATTTCGTGTACATAGTGGGCAGGGTCGGAACCGGCAAGACCTCCATCGTGAGAACCATGATAGCCGAGAATCCCCTCTCCAAGGGTCACGGGGAAGTGTGCGGGTTCACCCTCGAGAACATCCGCCCCAAGGACATTCCTTACCTCCGGCGCAAAGTCGGGGTGGTATTCCAGGATTTCCAGCTGCTTACCGACAGGACCGTGGAAAAGAACCTGGAGTTCGTCCTGAGGGCAACGGGGTGGAAGGACAAGGCCGCCATGTCGGAGAGGATAGACAAGGTGCTTGCCGACGTGGGCATGCAGAACAAAAAGCACAAGATGCCCCACCAGCTGTCCGGCGGGGAGCAGCAAAGGGTCGCCGTGGCCAGGGCCCTCCTCAATGCCCCCGAGGTCATAATAGCGGACGAGCCCACCGGGAACCTCGACAACGAGACTGCCGACGGCATCATGCGCCTTCTCACTTCCATCAACGCGGAGGGTACCGCCCTCGTCATGGTGACGCACCACCGCGACATTTTCGAGAAGTACCACGGACGGGTGTTCATGTGCAAGGACGAGCACTGCACGGAGCAGGACGACGACGATGCGATAGACCTCTCGCTGATTATCTAGCACCCCACCTCAAAGACACACGATGACTACAGAGGAAAGATACGCCCGGACCATCGGGTACTTTGAGCGGAACAACCCGGACCCCCGTACCGAGCTTCACTACGGCACTCCCTTCC
The DNA here is from genome assembly GCA_905235445.1 of uncultured Bacteroidales bacterium. Lineage (GTDB taxonomy): Bacteria > Bacteroidota > Bacteroidia > Bacteroidales > UBA932 > Cryptobacteroides. Next base: position 27,759 of record CAJOLJ010000001.1, on the reverse strand, counting down.
AGCTGCTGGTGGCGACCATGCTCTCCGCACAGTGCACCGACAAGCGGGTGAACGAAAGCACCCCTCCCCTCTTCGAGGCCTACCCTACCGCAGCCAGCATGGCCGGGGCAGACTTCGAGACGCTGTTCCCTTTCATAAAAAGCATATCCTATCCCAACTCCAAGACCCGTCATCTCCTGGAGATGAGCCGCATGCTCGTAGAGGAGTTCGGAGGGGAGGTCCCCTCCGACATAGACTCCCTGACAAGGCTTCCCGGCGTGGGACGCAAAACCGCCAGCGTCGTCCTTTCCATTGTTTACAACCAGCCATACATGGCAGTGGACACCCATGTGTTCAGGGTATCCCACAGGCTGGGACTCTCCGAGGGCAAGACTCCCGATGCAGTCCAGGCTGACCTTCACGCCCACATAAGCGAGGACATCCGCCCGAGGGCGCACCACTGGCTCATCCTTCACGGAAGATACATGTGCACAGCCTCCAGGCCAAAGTGCCAGGACTGTCCCCTGTCCTCATGGTGCCTTTACCTGGAGAAGCAGAAGGGCAAGGAATAGAATTCCCCCCGCATCCGGACGGGTTGCGCCTGCCATATGCGAAGGGCAGAGCGCAGCACAGTTGCCCCAGTCCCGAAAAGCCAAAGGGGCCGGTACCGATTACGATACCGACCCTCTGGACGTACAAAAACGTAAATCTATTTTCCTTTCTCCTTGGAAAGGGACGTAGCGGGTACGTCCACGAACATGACATATCCCCACTTGGCGGGAATGTGGATGTCGACCTTGCCCGTAGGGGCCCAGACCCAGTTCTCCTCGGGTCCCTGTTTCTTCAGGTACTCGACCCTGGAGAAGTTCATCCTCCAGACGCTGCGGTCGGTGGGTTTCTCGAAGCCACGCATCAGGGAGGCCCTCGGGATGGCTATCTCTATCCCCCAGCCCTTGTCCTTGACGGCGGGGTCGTTGGGAGTGCCGTCAATGTGGGTCTTGACCACAAGGCCCTTGCAGTCCCATGGCATGAAGAAGTTCCCTCCCACTGAGTAGGGCTTGTCCATGATGAGGTCCATGATCTCCCCGGCTGCCGAGAACTCGAACTCATAGTAGTTCTGCCCGTCACCCTCGGGGTCTATGAACACCTCGAAATCATTCTCCTTGTAGATGATGACGTCCCTGCCCTTGAGGGTGGCTATCACCTCGTCCTCCTCCAGGTAGGCCCCTATATATAGATAGGTATCGTCCCAGAGCATCTTGATGGTGGTATTCTTGGTGGGAAGGGGAAGGGACTTGTCGTCACGGATGTCGGCAAGATCGCTGAGTTTAGGGGCGCTCTGCCATGAGGCCTCTCCCAGCACGCCGTCGACGGTGATTTTGTCCCCGGTCCGGAAAATGGGATAGGAGGGCTGCGCAAGTGAGGCGGTAGCCCCCAGCAGGAGGGCCGCTGCAGCTGTGATAAAGTATCTGGTCTTCATATGGCGGATCTAGCTGACGAACTGTGCCCTCAGGCGGGCGATCTTCTCATCGGCATCGTCACCTGCGGCACCGAAATAGAACTTGATCTTGGGCTCGGTACCCGAAGGACGTACGGAAACCACATCCCCTGCCTCGTCGAAGAACTGCAGGACATTGGACTTGGGAAGTCCGGTCTTGTCGGTCTCGAGGTAGTCGACGACCTTGCAGACGGGGGAACCCACGAGCTCCTTGGGAGGGCAGGCCCTCATGTCCGCCATGATCTTCTGGATTTCCTCGGCACCGCTCTTGCCTTTGCGGACGAGGGAGACGAGACCTTCCTTGCGGTAGCCGTACTCCTTGTAGATCTTTTCCATGAGCTGATAGAGGGTGAGACCCTGGTCGGCGGCCCATGCAGCGCACTCTGCCATCATGGCGCAGGACAGCGGGGCGTCCTTGTCGCGGACGAACTCCCCGAGGTTGAAGCCGTAGCTCTCCTCGCCTCCGCAGATGAACTCTCCCTTGCCTTCGTTGTTACGGACGACCTCGGCTATGTACTTGAAGCCGGTGAGCACGTTGTAGCACTTCACTCCGAAGGACTTTGCAATATCAGCGATGAGTTCCGTGGTGACTATGGTCTTGACGACGTACTTCGTGTCATCCAGCTTGCCCAGCTCCTTCCAGCGGGTGAGGATGTAGTAGGTAAGCATGGCACCGGTCTGGTTGCCGTTGAAAAGGACCATCTTGCCGTCATTGTCACGAAGGGCGATACCCATCCTGTCCGCATCGGGGTCCGATGCCATCACGAGGTCAGCGCCCACCTTGTCGGCCACTTCGATAGCCATCTTCAGGGCACCGGGCTCCTCGGGGTTCGGGGATGCCACCGTAGGGAAGTTCCCGTCGGAGATGTCCTGCTCGGGAACGTGGTACACGTTCTCGAATCCCATCCTCCTGAGGGCCTCGGGAACGATGCGAACTCCGCTGCCGTGGATGGGGGTATAGACGATCTTGATGTCCTTGTGACGTGCCCTGGCCTCGGGAGAGAGAGTGAGGGAGAGGACGTCGTTGAAGTATTTTTCATCCATCTCGGAACCCATCAGCTCTATTCCTCCGCATTCCTCCTTGGGGGTGAATTTCACCATGGAAGGGTCGGTTATCCTGGCGACCTCGGCCACGATATCCTTGTCGACGGGACTGGTGATCTGGGCTCCGTCGCTCCAGAACACCTTGTAGCCGTTGTACTCCTTGGGGTTATGGGAGGCGGTGATCATGATGCCGGCGGTAGCCTTCTTGGAACGTACCGAGTAGCTCAGCAGCGGAATCGGGCGGATATTCTCCCACAGGTAGACGTGGATGCCGTTTGCGGAAAGCACGTCAGCGGCGATCCTTGCGAAGACCTTGCTGTTGTTGCGGCTGTCGTAGGATATGCAAACGCTAAGATCCCCTTCCACATGGGCCTTCATGTAGTTGCTCAGTCCCTGCGTCGCCATTCCGACGGTGTACTTGTTCATCCTGTTGGTCCCCACACCCATGATGCCACGCAGTCCGCCGGTACCGAACTCAAGGTTACGGTAGAAAGCGTCTTCGAAAGCTACGGGATCGGTGTTCCTGAGTTCCAGGACCTTGGCTTTGGTCTCGGGATCGAAATCCCCTTCCAGCCACTGCTGTGCGACCTGCTTATAGTCTAGTGCCATAATTGAAATGAAAATGTGTATGTTAATGATTGATTTTGCGCTATTTGATCCTCCCCGCAAAGGGGAGCGTCCCAAAATCCTGGGGGTATCCGCAAATTTAGCGATTTTAAGCTTTTTCAGCAATAGCAAAAAAGGCCCGTCACCTTAGTGGTGAGGGGTCTTTTGCATCATATTTACCAAAAGTGGGGGTCGCTCTAGCGGGACTTGGCCTCGGCCTGTGCCACTCCGCTCTCAACCGCTTCAAGTATGAGCTGTCCGCACCTGGAGATGGTGCCCTTTCCGACTCCCTTGATGCGGGAGAGTTCAGCAAGGTCATGGGGCTCCGCGGCGGCAATTCTTCTAAGGACATCGTCATTCATGATGGACTGGACTTCCCGGGGGTTGGGAAGAGTGCTGCGAATGAGCCTCAGGGACTCGACTATGCACTCAATCCTCCCGGGGTCCTTGTCCCGAAGGAGGTCCCCGGGTTTGGCTTTGGGTTTGGGGGCATGCCCGGGACGGTCAGCCTTGGACGGGGCCTTGGCGGGGGATGAGGATGCCCTCTCCCTCTCGGCCTTACGCTGCAGGCGCCGCCTTTCCTTCTCGGCCCTCTTCCTTTCCTTCTCCTGCTCCAGGCGAGCCATCTCCTGGGCCTCAAGTTCCCTCATCCTTCGCACCTGCTGCTCCCGCGCCAGTCGCATCTTCTCCCTTTCGGCCTGTTTCTCCTCCTCCAGGATGTCTTCGTAGAACTTGAAGGAAGGATTGCAGGAGCCCTTGACCTTGGCCCTGCGGTACTCCGGGAGTGAAAAGCCACCCTCGAGAACGCTTTCCAAGGTAGTCAGATGAATGCCTATGGCGGAGCGGAACTCCTCTTCCGCTTCCATGATTTCCTCTTTGAGGGCGGCGTCCGCAATCTTGGTCTTCCTTATCACGTTCTCAACGGTGATGAACAGGTCCTGGAAGTTCTCCTTGTAGTACCTGGCTGCCGACAGCGTCCTTTCCAGGAGGGCTCCCCTGTCGGCGGCATTCATGGCAGGAATCATCCCGCGGAACTTCTTGGCATAGTCCTCCAGTTCCCGGAGCCTCCCGTACTGGGTGTCCACCACCTCCGAGGCCTTCGGCTGGGTGCGGTTCAGTTTGGAGCCGGTCCACTTTTCCCAGAGGCCCTCGTACCTGAGGAACAGTCCCCCGAAATCGAAGCACTCGGAGAGGCACTGCTCCCAGTAGAGGTTCTCCCAGTAGGAGAACTCGCTGGAGAGGACCTCCTGGGTCGGGTAGGAGTCCTCGAAAGAGGCGACATCCACGTCATGGTAAATGTTGCCCGGTGAAATGGGTGTATTGAGGACGATGCCCTCCAGGGAGGTGCAACGGGACAGGGCGACGTAAACCTGTCCGAACGCAAATGCCCTCGAGGCATCTATAATCACCTTGTCGAAGGTGAGAGACTGGCTTTTGTGGATGGTTATGGCCCAGGCAAGCCTGAGGGGGAACTGTATGAAAGTACCGACCACTGACGGCTCCACCTCCCCGCTCTCCTGGGACTGTTCATACTTGATGTTCTCCCACTGCATCCTCGGGACATCGATGTCCACGTCCCTGGTGGAGCCCTTGGTACTCACCACGATCCCATCCCTCGACAGGGCCTTGACCGTGCCGATTTTCCCGTTGTAGAAGCCTTGCTCGAAATTGTTTCGGGTGAACATGACCTGGGCCCCGACCTTGAGGGTTATCTCCTCCTCCACGGGGTAGCTGGTCGGGGGGAAGTCCCCCATGACAGAGGCCTTGTAGGTATGGGGCTTGGTTGGGAGGGCGGCGAGTTTCTTGGCGTTGAACTCCGATGCCGTGGCATTATGCGTAGTCAGGCGGATCCACCCTTCCTCTTCCTTGAACTCAGGGTCCAGGCGTGAATTCAGCTCCGTCAGGACGTCCCTACTCACATTCTGTTCCCTCACGGCATTGAGCAGGTCAATGAAATGAGGGTCCCGCTGGCGGTAGACGGACGTGAGTTCGATGCAGGTAAGATGCATCTTGCAAAGGGCTTTGCTGTGGAAGAAATATGGTGAAGGATACACCTGGTCCAGGTAGTAGCGTTCGTTGGCGGTGGCTACCGGGGACAACTGCGAAGGGTCACCGATCAGAAGGAGCTGCACTCCCCCGAAAGGACGGACGCTGTTTCTCCAGGTCCTCAGAATCATGTCTATGGCATCCAAGATATCCGCCCGAACCATACTGACCTCATCGATTATGATAAGTTCGAGGGAACGGATCATGTCCTTCTTTTTCCTGCCGAACTTGTACCTGGCGGAACTCTGGTACTCGGTCTTCAGTTCCGGGAAATCAGGCAGGTAAGGGTCAAAAGGAAGCTGGAAGAAAGAATGGATGGTGCTGCCCCCGGCATTTACCGCAGCCACACCCGTGGGAGCCAGGATCACATGGTTCTTGGAAGTAGTCTCGTGGATGTAATGCAGGAAAGTGGTCTTCCCGGTACCGGCCTTGCCGGTCAGGAAAACGGATGCTCCTGTATTCTCGACGTACTGCTCGGCCAGGAGGAAGTCCCGGTCCTTGATGATGTCCTGCTTCATTGGTGGATGGGCAAGGTTAGGTAGTATTTTGTACGGAATGCGAAGATAACTCTTTTCCATCACGTGGCAAAACCATCCTCACCCACTTTTTCACCCCTTCGGGGGCCGGGTCTTGTAGAGTTCTTCGCCTTTTGTCGCTAACTTTGCGCCACTAAGTTTTTTTGCCATGGAAAGCACGGTCCCCTCCCTACCCGCTCAGTTCATCCTCGCCCACGACAGTGACCCCGATCCCCTGAGACTTCTTCTCTCGAAGGGGGCCAGGGAGGAGGTCCCCGATCTCGAGACAGCGGTAAACACCCTGCTTTGTAGGAAGAAGGCTAAGAGCAAGCTGCCCACATGGCATTCCCACCCCCAAATCATCTACCCCACGACCCTTTGCATCGAACAGTGCTCCTCCGAGGCGACCGCTTCGTACAAGGCCCACCTCGCCAGGGCCATACTGGGTACCGGGGAAAACGGGAAAGGCACCATCGGATGTACGGTAGCCGACCTGACCGGAGGACTGGGAGTGGACAGTGCGGCATTCGCATCCATCCCTGAGGTCAGGAAAGTCATCTACAACGAGATGAACCCCGTCCTTTCAAATGCCGCCAGGAGGAATTTCGCCGTCCTGGGCCTGGGGGACAAGGTACAGGTGCACTCAGTCGAAATAACTGACGCCACTTCCATGGACGACATTCTTGGGGAGGAGGTCCCGGACCTCATTTTCCTGGACCCTGGCAGAAGGTCGGACGAAGGGAAGAAAGTTTTCCTCCTCTCCGACTGCCATCCCGATGTCACGTCACTTGCCGGACCCCTTCTTCAAAGATGCCACCATATCCTTCTGAAGATATCCCCGATGGCGGACATTTCCATGGTATGTTCCCAGCTCCCGAACGTGAGGGAAGTCCACTGCGTCCAGTCCGGCGGGGAATGCAAGGAGGTCCTCCTTCACCTGGAGCGGGAGTGCAGTGGAGAAGGGCACGACCTCATTGCCGCAGTCCTCTCCCCCGCTTCAGAGCCCTTCCAGTGGAGGTTCCACTCCACCTGCCCCAAGAGTCCGGACATCAAGCTTCCGTCCAGGGAAGAGGGCATTCCGGAAGGGGCTATGCTCTTCGAACCTGGAAAGGCGCTTTCAAAGTGCGGGGTTTTCGCCCGTCTGTGCGAAGAGTTCTCACTGATAAAACTGGGAACGAACACTCACTTGTACCTTACTACGCCTCTCTCCCCCACGTCCACCCTTTCCCGTCTTGGGAAAGTCCGCCCCATTGTTGAGTCACTGCCCCTTTCCAAAGCATCAATGAAGACGCTATCCAGAAAGTATCCCGGGGCGGAAGTCTCCGCAAAGAACATTCCGCTCACAAGCGAACAGCTTTCCTCAAAGCTCGCCACCAAGAATGCAGCACCAAAGGGAGCATTCCACATATACGGTGCCGGCATCCAGTGGAAAGAGGGAAATGATGAAAAGTATCTGATAGTCACCTTATAATGGTAGCAGAGTCAGGGGCAGGCCCATCAATCTTCTTCATTGAAAAGGCCAACGCTTTGGCACAGACAAAGGGGCAAGAATAAGTTAGGACTGCCAACACATCCCGACATGATGGCTTTTGCCTAAGGCATCTATAAACTATAATAAAATAAAGTTTAACCACAATTTTTGAATTTAAACTATAATTAATTACATTTGCATCGACAAAACAGATGCTTTATGGACTTGAAGAAGTTTTCGAACACTCAGATTCTGCAAATGCTCGGGCTGAGGTTCAAGGATTACAGGTTGATGATGAACCTTTCCCAGGGAGACCTGGCCAAGGCTGCGGGCGTTTCAGTATCCACCCTCCACAAGTTCGAGACGGGCACGATCACGAATATGAACATCACCAACCTGATGGCCCTGCTCCGGCAGGTCGGCCTACTGGATAGGTTCGACGACCTGATTCCGGAGCAGCCTGCGAATCCATATCTGACTGCACCGAAACATCAGAGGCAAAGAGTAAGGAGGAAGAACAATGGCTAGGAATAATATAGACAGAGGCCGCTTGAGCGTCATGCTCTGGGGAGAGGAGATCGGACAACTTTGCTGGAACGAGGCGAAGGGGAATTCCTATTTTTACTTTTCGCCAGGGTATCTTTCATCGGGGCTCGACATTGCACCGCTGACAGCCTCATCGAAGAACCCCACAGCCCGTTTCGCCATCTATGGCAACACAGACTCCGCAAAGTATCAGAGACTCCCCCCATTCATCGCGGATTCACTTCCGGATGATTGGGGCAACGCCCTCTTTGACCAGTGGTTTGCGGAGCATCACTATCACGAGAAAGACAAGACTCCGCTTGCGCGGCTCTCCTTCATTGGGAGCCGCGCCATGGGCGCTCTCGAATTCGTCCCATGTAGCGAAGATGCCTTCAGTCCGAACGAGAATCTGATGATAGCGAAACTATACGACTTGGCGAAGAAGATTGAGCAGGACCGCGAGCATGCCATCATTTCCTCGGAAGAGACACTTACGCAGAAAGCCCTGATGGCAGTCGGGACATCCGCCGGAGGACGCTTCAAGAAGGCTATCATCGCTATGGATGAAGGTGGGAACATCTTTTCCGGCCAGACCTCGGCAAGAGGTGACAGGAAATATTACATCCTCAAGTTCAATACACCGGAGTTCTGCCTCTGTGAGATAGAGAAGACCTGGTACGACCTGGCCACCCGCTCCGGAATCACTATGATGCCCTCCCGCCTGATCGATGTGGAAGGAATCAGCCATTTCCTGACGGAGCGTTTCGACCGCCGAGGGGGTGAGAAGGTATTCACCCAGACGCTCGCTGCCGTCAATCCCGAGGCATATTGCTACGAGGACCTCTTCTCCACCTGCAGGCGGCTCTCCATCCCCCAGGATGAACTGAATGAACTCTATCTACGGATGGTGTTCAACATTCTCTCCAACAACACGGACGACCACGCCAAGAACTTCTCTTTCATCATGGAGAAGGACGGGGCCTGGCACCTTTCCCCTGCTTACGACCTTTGCTTCATCTTGAAAACGGCCACAACGCCTCAGAGACGTCACGAATTCTCCGTTAGGGGAAAGTTTGAAGACATTACCACTGAGGACATGCTGGCCTTCGCTGCCCAGAACGACATCAAAAATCCCGCAAAGTACATCGACCGTGTCAAGGAGGCGCTCAAAGGTTTCCGGTCCCTATCTTACACGAATGGCGTCGCTCCCCACTTCATCGGCATCATGGAGTCACGGCTGCGCGAACTCTCCCCGGATGTCTTTGCCCCTGCTGTCGCCACATCGGATCCAATCCCCTTCGAGATGACCGACTCGGGAAACATCCACCTTTACGCTACAATCGACGCCCAGGAAAGAAGGCGTGTCTTCACGAAGAAGGGAGAGCAGTATGAGGCCATTCTTGGAGCCATGAAAAAGACGCTCCCCACAGTGGAGCAAGAAGAGATCCTGCAGAGGCATTTCAAGTAGAAGATACCCCTCAGAAGTCATTTCCTTGTCCAAAAGGTTCTACTCGGACAGCAGGTACTTGAGCCAGAACTCCCTGTTTGCCTTCTGGAAGTGCTGTCCCTGGTATCCCCTGTACCCGTGCATTCCGTCGGGATAGATCATGAACTCGAACTTCTTGCCTTCCTTGTGAAGGGCGTCGATCAGTTGCAGGGTATTCTGGAAGTGAACGTTGTCGTCACCTGTACCGTGAGTGAGTTTGAGCATGACAGGTTCGACTTTCCCCGGAGTGGAGTTTTCGTACGTGGTGGGATAGTTCACTGCATGGTCAATGACCCTGGTCACCGCGTAGCCCTCTTCATTGGTCGCAGGAGTCTCCATGAACCTTTCGGTATAGTGGGTGTCGTACAGTCTCCAGTCATACACCCCGCCGCCGGCGATGCCGTAGTGGAACACATCGCTGTGGTCCATGACAAGGAGCGACGTCATGGTCCCTCCGAATGAGAACCCTTCCACCCCTATCTTGTCAGGGTTCACATAAGGGAGGCTCTGCAGGTACTTTCCCCACAGCACGAAATCCTCTATCTCCTTCACGTCCAGCTTGCAGTAGATGTCATCCAGTCCCCTGCGCCCGTTCTGCCCGCCGGCCCTGCAGTCAGCGACCACTTCTATTATGCCGTTCTGTGAGTACCACTCGTATGCACCGACGCCCCTCCAGCTGTCCCTTACCTGGGGAGTGTCGGGGCCCCCGTACAGGTCAACGTGAACGGGATACTTCCTTTCGGGGTCAAACCCCTTGGGATATACGATGAACCCTGGCAGGGTCAGGCCATCCGGAGTCTCGATGCTGATATTGCGGGGAAGGGAGTGATTGTCGGGATTGAACTCGGAGGTCGCCTGGTCAAAGAGAAGATGGCAGTATTTCCCTTCCTTCAGGGAAGGGGCCACCTTCGGGGCATGGGCGCTCTCCAAAAGGTATGTCCTGGGAGGGGTGGTGAAGTTGGAAATGGTCATTGTGAAGTACTTCCCGTCAGGGGAGAACACGACCCTGTTCACATTGTAGGCAGGGTCCGAGAGTGCCACTACCCCACCCTTGCCGTCGGTCTTGTACAGTCCGGTCCTGACGCCGCTGTCCCTGTTAGCCAGGAAATACACTTCCCCTTTCTTCTCGTCGACCCTCAGCAGGTTCACTCTCCAGTTGGTCCCATCCGACAGACGCCTCACGGGTGAACCGTCATAAGGCAGGTAGTATATCTGCTGCCAGCCTGTCTCGAAGGCACGGGACATGTACAGGCCCTTCTCACCGAACAGCATCCCGTCAATCCAGTCCAGCCATGTCTTGTAGCTCTCATGGTATACGAACCTCTTGCTTCCGTCCCGTGGTGATACGGCGTACAGGTCAAGGGTATTCTGGATGCGGGGCTCCCGGCTTACGAAGAATTCCCTGCTGTCCGCCCCCCAGAACGGGGTCCCGAAATACTGATCCTCATTCTCATCGAAATCAGCCCAGGTGACTTTCGGGGTGTCCCCCTCCCCGTCAAGGTCCACGAAACCTATCCTCACTTTAGGGTTGTCCTGTCCCACCTTGGGATAGCGGGTCAGGTTGAGGCTTCCCGTAAGTCCCTTCGGGGAATAAATCGGGAACACCGGGACGGCGGTGTTGTCGAAGCGGTAGAATGCGATCTTCCTGGAATCCGGGCTCCACCAGAACGCCCTGTACCTTGAAGGACGCCCGAGGATCTCCTCGTAGTAGACCCACGAGGCGTATCCGTTGAGAATGAGGTCGGTCCCGTCGAAAGTGAGCCTACGCTCCTTGCCGGAGGCTATATCCACGACATACAGGTCATTGTCACGGGTGAAGGCAAGGGAGGTGGAGTCAGGGCTGTAAGTGAGGTTCACGGCTCCTTCGGGTTCGACGGGGAACCCTTCGTAGCGCCGGGGATATGATATGCCGCCTCTCCTTTTCATGGTCACCGCGTCGATGACATAGTCTTTCTCTCCCTTGTATGAGGAGTCATAGGTGAATGCCACTTCCCTCGGGGAGACCCATTTCCAGTCACCGGGGACAGTGTTGAACTCCTGGGCGAAGAGCCCCTCCCCAAGAAGCATCAAGGCGAATGCCGCACTTCCGAGAATCCTTCCGATTGTATGTCCTGCCATATCTGTATGTACTTTTGTTGATCTTTGTCCTGTCCACTGCCGCTCTGCGGCAGATTGTACGTTGTGTGTGATTTCCGGGGGTGTCCCGGACCTTCGGTTACCGGTCCACCACCCCCCTGCCGCTACCGGAAGAGCTCCTCCTTGAAGTTCACCAGGTACACTCTGCTCACTCCCCTCGTTATTGCCGTATAGAGCCACTTGAGGTCCTCCAGTGTCACGCCCTCCTCCCAGAAGGGATTGTCCACGAATACGCAGCTCCACTGTCCGCCCTGGGACTTGTGGGCCGTAATGGCATTGGCGTACTTCAGCTGCAGGGCATTGTAGAAAGGGTCCTCCCTGATGGCCCTTATCCGTCTTGCGGTATCGGAGATATCGGCGTAGTCCTCCGTAACCCCGTCAAATATCGCATCCTGCTGTTCCTGCGAGAGGGATGCGGAGGATGAAGTCAGCGTGTCCAGGCAGACTTTCGCACTCACCTCCTCGTTGTCATAGTCCGGGAAAGAGAGGACAGCGTCCGCGAATGAGAGGCCGTAGCGCTCCTCGTAATGGGATATCCGGACCAGCTTGGCTATGTCCCCGTTCGCTATGTATCCTATCTTGCTGTACTCCTCCCCCTGCTTCGCCCGGGCCTGGGAAGGCCGGTCGGAAGTGAAATTGTAGCAGTTGCGCACAATCATCAGATTCTCACCCCGCACGAGGGACTCCTCATGGTAGAACACCCTTGAGCGGATGCCCATGTTGTAGACAAGGGCCCTCTTGTTGGAGCGGCAAAGGACAATGGTATCGTCCTCGCCCCAGTTGCGGTACTCCTGCGACAGGGCGTCTATGAGCTCCGCCCCGGTGATTGAGCGGAAATCCTCGAACCCCTCCGTGTGGAGCCCCACCTCGCCGGGACCCATCTCCTGGAACAGGGGGTCGGTTATGAACTGCCTGAGGCGGGTGGCATTCAGAAGGATGCCGCTCGCCTCGGCCTGGCGCACTACCGTCGTGAGGGTAGTCCAGCCAACCCCTCCGAAACGGGACATGTAGTTCCTGTCCAGGGCGGGGCTCTGGGTGTGCCCTACCGGTGGGAGCTGGGCGCTGTCACCCAGGAGGATCAGCCTGTTTCCCACATTGGAACGGACATATTCCACGAGGTCACGCAGCAGGTTCCCCGAACCGAACACGGCCCCGCCCTCAGGCGTGCCCACTCCGATGAGGGAGACCTCATCGACTATGAAAAGAGTGTTGCGGCATGGGTTGAAGCCAAGCATGAAAGCCCCTCCGAGGGATTTCTGGCGGTAAATCTGCTTATGGATGGTGTAGGCGGGTGACCCGGTATAGGATGAAAGGACCTTGGCTGAGCGTCCAGTCGGGGAAAGAAGCATGACGGGGACCCCGATGGAAGCGAGGAAGCGCACCACCGCACCCATCGCGGTGGTCTTTCCCGTACCGGCATAACCGTCCACTACCAGCGTATCCCCCTCCTCGTCACCGGTGCATAGGATGGCGACTTTTTCCAGGAGGGCATCCTGGCAGGAGGTGGGACTGAAATGCATCTCTCGCCTGAAACCCTCATAAAGGTATCTTGCTCTTGGATCCACGTCTAGAAGAAGTAGTAGCGGGACAGCTCCGCAGAGGGCTATCCCTTCGGTTTGAAAATCATATAGATGACGGCCATCACCGGGTATATTTCCAGGCGGCCCAGGAACATGTCCAAAGTGAAAATGACCTTGGCCCCGGCGGGTTCCATGTTGAAGTTGCCCATCGAACCTATGGTCTGGCCGATGGCGGGTCCCACGTTGCTGAGCGAAGCTATCGACCCCGTTATGGCGTTGGAACTGTCATCCCCGACAAGCAGGCAGAGCAGCGCGGAGACGATGACGAAAAGGAAATACACCGCTATATACAGGACGTGCGGATAGACCTCGCTTTCCTGCAGGGTCTTCCCGCCGAAGCGGACCCCGCTGACTGTGGAGGGATAGAGACTGCTCTTGACCTGCTTGGATATGGCCTTGGAAAGAAGGAGCACGCGGTCCGACTTGACACCACCCGTCGTTGACCCCGCCATTCCGCACATTATCCCCACTATCACGAGGATGATGCAAGGGAAAATGCTCCACGTCGCATTGTCCGCGATTGCGAACCCGGCGGTCGAGGCGTAGCACAGGACCTGGAAGGATCCCTGCATGAGGGCGGTGGGGAAAGAGTCCACGATGCCCTCCGTACGGAGGGCCAGGCTCACGAGGAGGCTCGCCACCACGAGCGTCGACAGGTACAGTTTGAGGACCGGGTTATTCAGCGGCCGGAGGCTTCTCGTAGCGAAAATCATGTACAGCAACCCGAAATGTATCGAGGAGATGAGCATGAAGAACATCGTTATGAGGTTGATGGGCACTGAGTTGAAGGCCCCGATGGAGAGGTTCTTTGTGGAGAACCCTCCCGTGGCGCACACGCTCAGCGCATGGCACAGGGCATCGAAGGTGTCCATCCCGGCCAGCAAGTACATGACGAATGCCGCTAAGTTCATTAGGATGTACACATCGGTGAAGATGCGAACCGTCTTGTCGGTCCTGCTCTGGTACTCCTCCTTGGAAAGGGAGGAAAGCTCCATGTTGGCAAGGCGGAGTTTCACGGGAGAGGACGACGGGATGATGAGGAGGAGGAACACAACGACTCCGAGGCCGCCTATGAAGTGGGTCGAGCTCCTCCAGAAAAGGAGGCTCCTGGGGAGAACCTCGATATCCTCAAGTATGGTCGCCCCCGTAGTCGTGAACCCCGACACGCTCTCGAACCATGCGTTCACCACGGTGAAAGGGCCTCCCCACAGAAGGTAAGGGAGCATCCCGAATATGAAGGACAGCAGCCACGAAAGGATGATGATCAGGTACCCGTCCTTCAGGGATATGCGGGGATTGTTACGGACGAAGATGAAGGGGAAGATACCTACTATGAAGGTGATTATGAAGGAGATCAGCAGGGGTGCTAGGGCGGAGTCCTTCCCGTCCAGGAGGCTCACGAACACGCTCAGCAGCATGAACAGCGCACTCACCAGAAGTGCGTAGCCCACGTTCCTGGAAATAACCTTTATGTTAAGGCCTCTGGAATCCATACCTTCACCCCCTCCCGCTACTTCTTTTGGTCAGGTCCCGCCGAAGGGTCCCTGTCCCTTTGGTAAGTGAGGTTCTTCACCTGGCGGCGCAGGTTCCTGTTGTCCCGCACCAGGTCCGAAATCCGGACATTGAGGTCGTGAAGCTGGTCATCCCCCTCGAAGTCGTAGGTATAGTTGCCCCCGTAGGACTGGTAGTCCTGCAGGGACCGCCGCATCTTGCCGATGGGGACGACGAAATATGTCATGAGGAAAAACAGCAGCAGGAGCACCAGGAGCAGTCCCACCCCCACTGCCACGGCACCGGGGATGACGCTTCTGTAGAACCCCCTGTCGAAAGTGGCGGAGTTCTTCTTCAGTTCATTGTAGATCTCGGTGTTCAGCTGGTCAATGTCCCTCCTCAGGCGGTTGAACACCGGCTGGAGACGGTCGAAATACCAGTCCTTGGAGTCTATGAAATTAGAGGCGATGACCTGGGGAAGTTCCAGGGATGTGAGCATGTAGGCGCTGTAGGAGTACATCACCGAGTCCGCCAGGTGGGCCTTGTTGTTGGAACGCAGCTGGGTCCTCAGGGAGTCGCAGTGGGACACGAACTCGGCCTGGTTGAAGTCAGGCAGGCGGTTCGAGGTCTCGTCCCCCACCACGGTGAGGATCTCCAGGTTGTAGGTATCCGTTACGGAGGCCAGCTTCTGGGCGACGTTTATGGAATTTATGTTGTCCGCGATGAGCTCCGAGACATAATCGCTCATCCTCGTATACTCCATTACGGTGATTACGCTCGACAGGAGCAGGACCACCGCGATGGACAGAAGGGCGAGGCTTATCTTCATCCCCATCGACGCCTTCATCTTCCGGATGAGATTGACTATGGAACGTTGTAGCGACATATGACCTTAGGTTTCGTATGCGATAAATGCAAATATAGCCCTTTTTGGGGCAAATGCCAATTTTGGCCCCAAAAACTACCGGTAACGCCATGCGCTGTCATTCCCCCTTTTCCCCTACGGAATCCTCGGGAAAGCCGACATGCGACAATAAGAACACAACTACATACAAAAGGAACACCCGAAAGTGATTACACGGCTCATTTTAATCAATTAATTAATCCTCATTTTTTCATAGATTTGCGGCTTTCAAATAAATCCAGCGATGCATAGGATATTTATACCTATATATATTTTTTTCAAGGATCGGAAGGCTCTGATGTTCATTGTCATGGGCATAACATTCGCACTGTTCCTCTTCTTCGCTCTGCGTCTGAAATACGACGAGGACGTCTCCAGCCTTCTTCCCTCATCCAGTGTCGAGAGCGAGCTGGCTTTCAGCTCAATCGGACTGAAGGACAAGATTTTCATCCAGGTCACGTCGGCTGCCCCCTCCTCCCCCCTCTCCCCAGCGGAGCTCTCCGGGAGGACCGATGAGTTCATAGAGTATCTCCTGGAGAAGGACACAAAGGGGAAGTTCATTGACAACATCCTGTACCGCCTGGAGCCTGAAGTGGCCCTTACCGCACTTGATTTTGTGCTGGGCCATCTCCCCTCCTTCGTGGACACTTCCGCCTATGCCCTTTTCGACAAGGCCCTTCTTCCCCTGAGTGCTAGGGCCCAGATGGAGAAGAACTACCTCGCGGTCATGGACGACATGACCGGGGACGTCACCCAGGGCATAGCCTATGACCCCCTCAACCTCAAGGAGGCCCTGCTCGGGGACATGCTGGAAGGGGCAACAGGTTCGTTCAACATTCTGGAGGGGCATTTCTTCAGCCCGGACTCCACGGTCACGGTATGTTACCTGGCCCCGGCCTTCAAGAGCCTGGACAGCAAGACCGCCAGGGCTTTTTCAAAGGTCCTTGACAAGACACGGAAAGAGTTCAGGACAGAGCATCCCGACGTCATCGTCCATGCCCACGGGGACCCCATAGGAAGCATCTCCAATGCGGGGAGGATCCGCTCCGACCTCTTAGTCACAGTCGGGATATCCCTGCTTCTTATCCTCATCTTGCTGGTGCTGTTCTTCCGAAGCCCCTCTTTCATATGGAGGCTCATCCTGCCCATCGCCTACGGCACCGCATTCTCCCTTTGCTGCATCTACTGGATAAAGGGCAGGATGTCGCTGATGGCCCTCGGAATCGGGGCTATCGTGCTCGGGGTCGCCATGAGCTACTGCCTGCACATCCTTATCCATCATGCCTTCGTAGGGGACCGCCATAAGCTTCTGCTGGACGAGTCCACCCCGGTGTTCCTGGGCTGCCTGACTACGGTGGGAGCCTTCAGCAGCCTTATTTTCACGGAGAGCTCCCTTCTGCAGGACTTCGGGCTCTTCGCATCCCTTGCACTTATCGGCAGCACCCTTTTCACTCTGATATTCCTGCCCCACATGCTCCCGGAGCACAAGGGGAATGTCCAGGGCAAGGCCCTCAGGATCATCGGACGTCTGAACTCTCTCCCCTTTGACCGCCGCCGCTCTTTCATCATTGCCTTTGGCATCGTCATTCTCATCGGCATGGCGTTCTCACCAAAGGTGAAATTCGACAGCGACCTCCGGAACCTGGACTACAACGGCCCCGACGAGACTATAGCGGAGAGTCTCTACAACGAGAAGAACAATGACGGGTACATGCACCAGTACTTCGCCACGGTGTCCACAGACCCCGACGAGGCCATCGGTGCGGATGCCCTTCTGATGGAAAGGCTCTCCTCCCTGAAGGAAAGCGGCCTCGTGCACGGCTACTCCGACCAGGTTCCCAGGCTCTTCATCCCGCTTGACAAGCAGGAAGAGAGGATAGTGGCGTGGAACGCCTACTGGACTGAACAGAGGAAGAAGTCCACCATGGCCCTCGTAAGAAGCGAGGCTGAGAGAGTGGGTCTTCCGGGAGAGATGTTCGACCTTTTCGAGAGCCTTCTTGACGCCTCCTACCGCAGCGAGTCCCTTCTTGAAAGCGAGGTAGTGCCAAAGAACCTCCTGGGCAATTTCATAGAGAAGAACGCAGACTCCCAGTACATGGTCTTCACCGACGTATCCATGTCCCCGGAGGACAAGGACACGGTCACGGCGGCCCTTGTCGAGAATCCCCGCACCTTCGTCCTGGATCCATTCTACTACTGCAAGGACATGGTGACGGTGGTCCACGACGACTTCAACCTGGCGGTTTGGTACTCTTCCATTTTCGTGCTCATCATACTGCTCTTCTCTTTCAGGAACCTCCTCACGGCCCTTCTTTCCTTCCTTCCCATGGTGCTCAGTTGGTTCATGGTCCAGGGCTACATGGCGATACTCGGACTTGAATTCAACCTCATCAACATAGTGATTTCCACCTTCATCTTCGGGATCGGGGTGGACTATTCCATTTTCATGACGGAGGGGCTCCTGTACAAGGCCCGGACCGGAAAGGACGAAATGCTGGACAACCACAAGGTGGCGATATTCTTCTCGGCAGCGGTTCTGGTGATCGTAACGGGGTCGCTGCTCTTCGCCAAGCATCCGGCCATCAGTTCCATCGGCCTGTGCGCCCTGATCGGCATGGCCTCCACCATCTTGATTTCCTACTCCCTGCAGCCCTTCGCCTTCAGGCAACTGATGAAAATAGGGGCCTACAGGAAGCGTGTACTATCCAAGAAACCTTATGGAAAGGACAATTGAACTGGACAGCCTGACATTTGCCCAGATGCTCCGTGGCGGAGCACAGTCCCTGGGAAAGGACAGGCAAAGGATAAATGACCTCAACGTCTTCCCCATCCCCGACGGGGACACGGGCGACAACAAGTATATGACCCTCCGTGCCGGTTCTTAACGTGGGGAAGGAGGCTGAAAAAGGTGATGAAATCCGTCGCAAGGCATACTCTTTGCTTAAGGATACCCCGGAAATCAATTTTTTCGGGAACATGGAGAGCAGGGACCTCCTTTCCGGGAAGTACGATGTGGTGGTGGCGGACGGATTCTCGGGCAACGTGCTCGTGAAATCGACCGAGGGGACGGCCCTCGAACTGCTCAAGAAGCTAAAGAGGGACATCTATTCCAAGCCCATCTACAAGTTAGGGGCCCTTCTGATGAAAAGGATGTTCATGGAGGAGAAGGAGTTCATGAACTACCAGAACTACGGCGGGAGCGTAATGCTCGGGACCACCAAGACGGTAGTGAAGGGACATGGGTCCTCCAAGGCCAGCGCAGTGAGGAAATGCATCGAGCAGGCCTACCGGATGGAGGTGAGCGGACTGAGCGGCAAGATTGAGGAAGTTATCATGAAATACGAACATTACGAGTTTTAGAGAACATGTACGATGAAGTAAAGGCAATACTTGCCCGTCAGCTGATGGTTTCCCCGGAGAGGGTCACCCTGGACGCCAAGATAAAAAAGGACCTCGGAGCTGGCTCCCCGGACATCCTCCAGCTTCTCATGCGCCTTGAGGACGATTACGGGATAGTGATTCCCGACGAGTCTCTCGCCACCTTCGATACCGTGGGAGATGTGGTCAACTATCTGGATTCCCTGAAAAAATAAAGTGGAGCAAGCATGAAGAAAAGAACAGTTTCCATAATATCGGCAGCCATCCTAGCCTTCTTCTCATCCCTCCTTGGCTGTCCTACGCTCAGTGCGCAGAAGTACATGTACGACGCAGAGTTCACCCAGGTCCATACCCTGAAGGTATCGGGAAGGACCAAGGAGATGAAAGGGCACATCCTCTACGACGGCAAGGACCAGCTTTCCATGATCTACTCCCAGCCCCAGGGAGAGTTCTTCATCATTGACGGCCCCTTCGTCAGGATGGACCTCCACGGAAGGCAGGCGGAACTAAGCGCAGACAAACTCCCCCAGGTGAAGCTCCAGAGGGCCACTCTTCTCAACTGCCTGTCCGGCAACTGGGAACAGGCCGCCCTGGACAATAACGCAGTGGCCAGCGTCTCCGAGAAGGGGGGCCTGAGGACTGTGTCCATAGTGGCCGAGAAAGTCGTGGCCAGGGGTGGCTACAAATCAGTGGTACTCACCTACCGCCTCTCCGACGGGATCCTGACGAGGATGGTCCTCGAGGAAATAACCGGAATCGAGGACACTTACGAAATCAAATAGCTGATAGATAGCTTTTTATATCTTTATGACCTTCCTTCCTCACTCTCGGAAGGCTCATATGGATACTTCGGCAAATAAATAAAGAAACCGGCCAGGGAACTGTCTTTCTCCCCGACCGGTTTTCTCTTTCACCTACGTGATGGCCTCTATCCCAGATAGCTCTTCAGATGCTTGCTCCTGGAAGGGCTCTTGAGGCGGCGGATAGCCTTCTCCTTGATCTGGCGGACCCTTTCACGGGTGAGCCCGAAGCGGTCGCCGATCTCCTCGAGGGTCATCTCCTGGCATCCGATGCCGAAGAAGGACTTGATGATCTCCCTCTCCCTGACGGAAAGGGTGGAGAGGGCACGGTCGATTTCGGTGCTCAGCGACTCCGACACGAGGCCCTTGTCGGCCATCGGGGAATCACTGTCCGGCAGGACATCCAGGAGGCTGTTGTCCTCGCCTTCCTCGAAAGGAGCGTCCACGCTTACGTGACGCCCGGACACGCGCAGCGTATCGGACACCTTGTCGGTGGGGACATCCAGGATGGAGGAAAGCTCTTCCGGCGACGGGGCTCGGCCATTCTCCTGCTCGAACTTGGAATTGGCCTTGTTGATCTTGTTGATCGCCCCGACCTGGTTAAGCGGGAGTCGCACGATGCGGCTCTGCTCGGCGAGGGCCTGGAGAATGGACTGGCGGATCCACCATACAGCATAGGAGATGAACTTGAAGCCACGGGTCTCATCGAACTTCTCGGCGGCCTTGATCAGGCCGAGGTTTCCTTCGTTGATGAGGTCCGGGAGGCTCAGTCCCTGGTTCTGGTACTGCTTGGCGACGCTCACTACGAAACGCAGGTTCGCCTTGACCAGTTTCTCAAGGGCTTCCTGGTCACCTTTGCGGATTCTCTGGGCCAGTTCTACCTCCTCCTCGGGAGTGATAAGTTCCTCCCTCGCGATCTCTCCGAGGTACTTGTCCAGGGATGCACTGTCACGGGAAGTGATTGATGCGGAAATCTTTAATTGTCTCATTCTTTCTGTGATTTTAGAAGAGTTCCTCTTGGTCAGTATGTAAATAAAATTCTATCCAGCTTAACCGTAGCTGCCCCTACCGGGAGGGGACGGCGATATAATATACGGTAATTTGGCACAAAGGTTTCAAAAAGTATGGAAAACTTTGGTAAATTTTTGTTCCAGACCGTTTTATACCCTTACATCACCTCGGGAAGTTCTATCCCGAGAATGCCCATCCCATGGCGAAGGACCTGAGCGATGCTACAAAGGAGCACCAGGCGGAAAGCCCTTACCTCGGCATCCTCCTCCTTCAGCACGGAGGTGTCGTGATAGTACTGGTTGAACTCCTTGGCGAGGTCATAGCAGTAGTTGGCGACGATGGAAGGGGAAAGGGCCTGCGCAGCCTCGCTGACCTTGTCTGGATACAGGCCCAGGATCTTTATCAGGCGCACCTCCTTGGAGGAAGGCTCCAGCGAAGTCTTCACAGACTCGGGACCGAAGGTGATGCCGCTCTCCCCCGCCTTACGGAGGATGGAGCAAATCCTGGCATGGGTGTACTGGATGAAGGGACCGGTGTTCCCGTTGAAATCAATTGACTCCTCGGGGTTGAAGAGCATGGTCTTCTTGGGGTCAACCTTGATGATGAAGTACTTGAGGGCCCCCAGACCGATCTTGTGGTACAGGGTCTCCTTCTCCTGCTCGGAGAGGTTGCCCAGCTTTCCGCTCTGCTCGGAGATGGTCTTGGCATCCAGGTACATCTGCTCGATGAGGTCATCTGCATCCACGACAGTACCCTCGCGGGACTTCATCTTGCCGTTGGGCAGCTCCACCATGCCGTAGGAGAGGTGGTATATCTGGGAGGCCCAGTCGAAACCGAGCTTCCCGAGTATTAGTTTCAGAACCTGGAAATGATAGTCCTGCTCATTGCCAACGACATAGACGTGGGAGTCAAGCTTGTACTGGGAGAACCTCCTCTCGGCGGTGCCGAGGTCCTGGGTAATGTACACGCTCGTCCCGTCGGAGCGGAGCACAAGCTTGCGGTCCAGGCCGTCGAGGGTCAGGTCACACCAGACGCTTCCGTCCTCCTGCCTCTCGAACACTCCCTTCTGGAGTCCCTGCTGCACGAGTTCCTTCCCGAGAAGATAGGTCTGTGACTCGAAATCCACTTTGTCGAAGGTGATGCCGAGGGCCTTGTAGGTCTGTGCGAACCCATCGAGGACCCACTTGTTCATCCTCTGCCACAGGTCACGGACGTCAGGGTCACCCTGTTCCCACTTGACGAGCATATCGTGGGCAGCCTTTAGGGAAGGAGCCTGCCGCTTGGCCTCCTCCTCGCTCATCCCGCCTTCCATGAGGTCCCTGACCTCCTTGGAATAGATATCGTTGAACTTCACGTAGAAGTCCCCCACCAGGTGGTCCCCCTTGATCCCGGTGGACTCGGGAGTAGCCCCCTCCCCGCAGACCTGCCAAGCGTACATGGACTTGCAGATGTGCACTCCCCTGTCATTGACGAGGGTAGCCTTTATGACATCGTTTCCCGCAGCGGCGAGAAGCTTGCTGACGGAGTCCCCGAGCAGGTTGTTGCGGATGTGCCCAAGGTGCAGGGGCTTGTTGGTGTTGGGGGATGAGAATTCCACCATGATATGCTTTCCCGTGGAGGGAAGCTGTCCGTAGGTGGGATTGGAGGCAATCTCAAAGAACATCTCGTCCCAGTAGACATTTGAGAAAAGGATGTTCAAAAATCCCTTTACCGCACTGAAAGATTTTATCTCCGGGACATTGGCCACCAGATAGTTGCCTATGGCCTCCCCGGTCGCCTGGGGATTTTGGTGGGTTATCTTGAGAAGCGGGAACACAACGAGTGTATAGTCTCCCTCGAATTCCTTTCTTGTGACCTCGACCTGAAGGGTCGAAGGGTCGAGAGTTGCCCCGTAAAGGGCGGAAATGGCCTCTGAGGCCTTATTCTGAATAAATAGTTCAGGTGTCATCTACCTTTGTATATATATGTAAGTCCATCACTGGACACAGTGACGCATTTTAATATACGGACAAATTCGGGAAAAGTTTCATTTAAGAGTTGAATATTGTTCTTCAAGGGCTCTCTCTTTGAGGGCATCCTATCTACCCCCCATTACAATCACAAAGACGGACACACCCGTAAAGCAGGTGCATCCGTCAAAGGAATTGTCATTGGGCTGGGAGGGGGAAGTCCTAGAAGCCCCCTCCCATATTCTGGAACATCTTCTGGATATGTTCCGTCCACTTCTTGTGCTGCTCCTCGGTGAGGACCTTCTTCAGTTTCTCGTCCTGCTCCTGGAACAGCTTCGTCATCTTGTCCTGGTCAGGCATACCGCCGCCGCTGAACATGTCGGACATTTTCTTGCTCTGCTCCTTGAAGATCTCAAGGACCTTGGGGTACTGGGCATCGGTGAGTTTAACGACGTCCTTCATCTGGTCGGCCTGCATCTTGGCCATCTCCTCGGGACTCGGCATGCCGCCGAAGTCCTGTGCATGGAGGGTGCCCGCACCAAGCAAGGAGATGATGCCGGCGAAAAGAATCGAGAATAATACCTTTTTCATGTACTGGAGTATTTGGTTTGTTGATGGTTTCCAAAAGCAAATATAACTAAAAGTCAATCCGTTGGAGCGGCATTTCGACAAACGGCCCGTTTTCTTCGACATTCCCCCGCACCTCCCCCTTCAGAAAGGAGTGAAAAGGAAAGCTGCGACCCATCTCCGATGGAAATGAACCGCAGCCTCACTTGATTTGTCCTTACTGGGTAAGCAGTGGACGACTAGTCGTTACTCTCGTCCTTGCCGAAAGCGTAGTACCTGGACTTTCCTGCAGGGGTGACACCCTGGAGGTAAATTCCCCTCTTGCTCTTCTTCACCACTGCCATGACATCCTCCGCCTTTGCGACAGGCTGGTCATTGACGTAGAGGATAATGAAGCCTTCGGGAACTCCGGCATCCTGGAGTTTGCCAGGACCCAGGGATACGACCTCGACACCTGCACTGAGCCCCTTCTCACGGAGAGTCTCCTTGTCGGCAGTCTTGATCTTGGATCCGTAGAATGCTATCGCACCGTCCTCATCTACTGTACCGGTGGTGGAAGTGCCGTCCTGGAATTCAACGTTGAGGACCTCTTTCTTCCCGTCACGGATGACGGTCACCTCGGCCTTGTCTCCGGGATGGTAGGAATTGACCTTGGCCTGGAGTTCGGATGCGGTGGTA
This sequence comes from uncultured Bacteroidales bacterium, assembly GCA_905235445.1. Lineage (GTDB taxonomy): Bacteria > Bacteroidota > Bacteroidia > Bacteroidales > UBA932 > Cryptobacteroides. Next base: position 4,095 of record CAJOLJ010000001.1, on the reverse strand, counting down.
ATCTTGGTCCCGGAGATGTCCACGATGACATCGCCCTTCTTCATTCCGGCCTTGTCGGCTGCGCTGCCCTTGTCGATGCTGTCGACATATGCTCCGCTGACATCGGGGAGCTTCAGTTCCTCAGCGATCTGGGGAGTCACGGTTCCCATCCTCACACCGAGCATGGCCCTCTTGACGGTCCCGAAGTCGATGAGGTCACCCACTATCTTCTTCACGATGTTCACGGGGACTGCGAAGGAGTAACCGGAGTATGCACCTGTCTGGGAGACAATGGCGGTGTTGATTCCGACGAGCTCGCCCTTCTTGTTGACGAGGGCACCTCCGGAGTTGCCGGGATTGACCGCGGCATCGGTCTGGATGAAGGACTCGATCTTGAAGGACCCGTCCTGGGAAGGCATGGAGCGTCCCTTTGCGGATACGATACCGGCGGTGATGGTACCGCGCAGTTCCTCACCGAGCGGGGAACCGATTGCGAGGACCCATTCACCGAGCCTCAGATTGTCGGAGTCACCGAAAGGAACCACGGGAAGACCCTCGGCGTCTATCTTGATGAGGGCAACGTCGGTGGCGGGATCGGTTCCCACTACCGTAGCCTCGTAGGTCTTGTTGTTATTGAGGGTGACCTCGACCTTGGTGGCACCGGATACCACGTGGTTATTGGTCACGATGTAACCGTCCTGGCGGATGATGACGCCGGAACCGCTGCCCTGGCCCTGCTGCATGTCGGGAAGGCCGAAGAAGTAGCGCAGGAACGGGTCCATATCATTGCGGCGGCTGATGGTGACTTTCACGAACACCACTGCGTCGACCGAGCTCTCGGCTGCATAAGTCAAGTCGGGATAGTCCGTCTCTGTCAGATTGACAGTCCTATATGCGGAACCGTCCTGGGAAATTATCTGGGTGGGAGCCTGCTGTGTGGAAGTGCATGAGGTTGTTCCAGCAAAAGCAGTCACGGCCATCAGCGTGGCCAGAAGGATACTTGCGAAACTCTTTTTCATATATCGAAAATTTAAATAATTCTGTGTTTTATCTCTGTGTGCTTTTTCTGTGCCGCAGTGTGTGAATCACGGTGGATGCCATTTATTTTCAAGTGACATCAGGTAAATAAATCAAACTATATGCCAAAGGATGGGCACCCTGGTGAGAGAAAGAGGAGGATTTCGACAAAAGTTCGTCTTTCAACGATGAACCGCTGTTTTTTTAGGACAACCCCGGGAAGTGGTTCCGCATCCCTGGGTGGCGATTTGGCAAGCGGTCCTTTAGGAGGTCTGGAGAAAAACTATCACGGGTATTTTTGCCCCTATTTGCCAACACAAAATAAGTTTCTTAAATTTGCCTTGTATGCGCCCTGCACACCCCTGCAGGCCCAGGCATATCACCACATATCGAAAGAAAATCGACATACATATGAAATTCTCAGTCAACAGCAATGATCTGCTTGCCGGACTTCTCACTGTCCAGAAAGCCATTCCCGCCAAGGCTTCGGATCCCATCCTGGAGAACTACCTTCTCAGCCTTCAGGGCACCGACCTGCATCTTACCGCATCCAACGGCGAATTCACCCTCAATACCGTAGTCCAGACCGCAGAGACCACCGAGGACGGGGTCATGGCCATCCCTTCCCGCCAGGTGACGGACCTCCTGAAGGAACTCCCCGACCAGCCCCTGCGCATCGAGACCATTTCCGACAGTGCCTTCAGCATCGCCTGGACAGGCGGAGACTCCACTCTCCCCTTCCTCTACGGCGATGACTACCCCTCTGTGAAGACCCTCGGCGAGGACCCCTGCATCCTTCAGACGGATTCCGAAACGATAGGTGAGGGAATTTCCTCCACCATCTACGCATCCTCCGACGACGAGTCCCGTCCCATCATGAATTCCGTATACCTGGATGTCAAACCCTCTCTCACGACATTCGTGGCCTCCGACCTCCAGAAACTGGTCTGCTACAATACAGCCAACGTGAAAAGCGAGACCCCTGAGTGCGGTGTGGTCCTGAACAAGCGCCATGCCCTGGTCCTCCGCAGCATCCTTCCCAAGGAGAACACTCCCCTTACCATCGCTTTCGACAAGGATGTAGTGGTAATATCCTTCCTCTCGACAAAGATGACCTGCACACTTGCCGTGGGCAAGTATCCCGACTACAAGACCATCATCCCGAAAAGCAACTCGAACATCCTCAGAATCGGGAGGACCCGCCTCCTCAATACCGTACGTCGTATCGCAGTCTGCTCCCCCAAGGCAAGCAACCACATCAAGTTCGACCTCGCTCCCGGAGTGCTCGAGATATCGGCACAGGACATGGGCTTCGAGCTTTCGGCACACGAGAAGGTCGAGTGCGATTATAACGGTGATGAACTGTCCGTAGGATTCAAGTCCACCCACATCAGCGACATCCTCTCCAACCTCAGCTGCGAGAACATCATCATGAAATTCGCGGACCGTCGCCGCTCTATTCTCATCATCCCCGATGACGAGGACGGCGAGGACAACATCTTCGGAATCGTGATGCCTGTTGTCGTAAAATAAGAGAAAGGCCCCTTCCACCATGGAACTCAATCTGACAAAGCCCCTGCTTTTCTTTGACATAGAGAGCACGGGGCTCAATATTCCTACCGACGGCATCATCGAACTGAGCTTCGTGAAAGTGTTCCCGGACACTCACAAAGAGATAAAGACCTGGAAGATAAAGCCCTGGGATTACAGGCAGAGACGTCAGATCCCCATCAATCCCGCAGCCAGTGCCGTAAACGGCGTAAAGGACGAGGACCTCTCCGACTGCAAGACCTTCATGGACTACGCCCAGGAAATCGCCTCATGGCTTCGTGGCAGCGACCTCGCCGGTTTCAATTCCACGAAGTTCGACCTTCCCATGCTGACGGAGGAGTTCGAGAGGGTCAAATTGGAAATCGAAGAGCGTCTCGCAGCAGCCACAACTCCCGAGCACACCAAGATAAACCTCATTGAGACTCTTTCGGCCATCGATCTCGACCTCCACTCCTTCATAATGGTGGATGTCCAGAACATATATCATTTCATGGAACCGAGGAACCTGAGGGCAGCCTACAGGTTCTACTGCGGAGGCGAGGATTTCGAGAACGCCCACACAGCCGAGGCTGACACCCTTGCCACCTACGAGGTCCTGAAGGGTCAGCTTGAGATGTACAAGGAACCCGACCGCTTCCACGAGCAGACTCTCCAGAACAATGTCGAGTGGCTCAGCAGCCTCGGCACCCGTCCCCATCCTGTGGACTATGCAGGCAGGATAGTTCTTCGCAACGGAGTTCCTACCATTAACTTCGGGAAGCACAAGGACAAGACCGTGAGGGAAGTCTTCGATTCCGACAGGAGCTATTTCGCATGGATCGAGAACGGAGAGTTCACCCTAGACACCAAAAGGCAGTTCCGCATCCTCAAGGAACAGTTCGAAAGGGAACTGAAGGAGCAAAGGGCAGCCAAGAGCGCCCAGAAGCCAGCCAAGCCCCTGGAGGGGGATGATTTCCTGCAAGGGGTCGAGGCCCTCAGAAAGAAGTTCAACAACAAATAGCCCGGGATGAATATCCTAGTCAGACCATTTGACGCCCACGGGGTTGTGTTCAGACCGGACACCTCGTGGGCGAGATTGTCGGATGACCTGTACCTGCCGGATTTCGTGAGCGGGTTATCCTTCACTCCCGTGCTGTACGGAAGAATCGAAAAACCGGGAAAGTTCATCCCTGCCCAGAGCGCATACCGCTACATGAAAGGAGATGGAGGGTTCGGGGTGCTTCTTTACGTGGAGGACTATCTGCGCTCCTCCCACGAGAGCGCCTACGCCCAGGCAATATGCCAGGACCATACTTCGTACCTCAGCTGTGACTATAAGAGCATCGCACCCGAGGACATGGCGGGGAAAGGGCCATTCACTGTCAGCAAGAACGGGAAGCCGCTGTACCGCTCCCCTGAAATGGGAGATGCCCTCCCAGGCGGGGAGAGTCTTTCCCTAGCCACCCTCAGGAATCATCTCTGTGAAGCTTCCGAGAGGATACTTGTCAGGGCCGGGGACTTTTTCTGCATGGAACTATCCGGGAGGATTCCTCTGATGGAAAGGGCCAC